>NZ_JAARML010000006.1:0-300000 GCF_011759375.1 Paraflavitalea devenefica
CTGCTTCAAAAAACTTCCATCCTTAGTTATTCCCCCAGAATTTTATTCTTCCAGGAGCTTCCTTCTATTACACACCATATATCGTCCTAAAATGAAAAAAGACCGTCTCATTCTTTTGAGACGGCCTCTTCGCTTTTATTGAGCGGGCAGTATTTCTAACATTTCCCTTGCCCATGTATTATTGGCATCTTTGATTATTATCTGTTCACAAATGGCACGAGCCTCTTTCAATTGCCCTTTTTTCTGAAGCTCATGCGCTTGCTCCTCTAATTTATGTACTTCAAGTTGTTTCAGGTTGACTTTAGCAAATTCATTGTTGGCATCTCTTTCAAGAATTACTTTATACAGCCTGACGGCTTCATCGAGTTTTTGCTCCTGGTGCAGGTTGTAAGCCCTATAAGCAAGCCAGGAAGTGGAAAATGGGCTCCAGAAAACGGTGGAGGTGAGCACAACTATCAAGCTTATTGCCAGCGCCCATTGGGTTAATTTGTTGTACTTTGACAGATACGCCAGCGCCATACCCCATAACAAACCGCCTATAAGCATTCCGGTAGCTAAATTCCAGGTGTTTGTTCTTGCAAGGACAAAACAAAGAATTATCCAGCCAAAAAGAGTAATAACGGCCACCCGGTTAAGGTAATCTTTATATTCCGGGGTAAGTTTACCCTTAATGTAGATATATCCGAACAAAGCATAATCAACGCCTGCGAGACCTATACCTGGTGAGTCGGAAAAGGAAAGCTGTACTACTGAGCCAACAAAAGCAGCGGTCACGATCAGTAGTATATAAAAGGGCTTACCGCTCTCAAATTCAATTTTCTTTCCCAATACCCAAAACCAATAGAGGTTAAACCCTATCTGCCAGACTTCAAGGTGTAAAAAAGCGGAAGTAAAAAGTGACCATATACCTCCGTTAAAAATGTCAGCAGAAGATAGCGCGCCCCATTTCCCGTATGCTTCCCAGGTGTTTTTATTTTCTTCGAAATTAATACCAACATAAAGAATAACACATAGCAAACAGCAGGCAGCGGTAACAAGCGGGAAATACTTCCTGAATGGATTCGTATCCGGTATTACATCAAAGGTTTCTATCATGTTCAGGGGTTATTGCCCGTAAATATACACAAGCCGGCCGTTACTGCAATATGCCCGTTACATAGGAAGATAACTTAACAGGCGGCGGCACCAATCCGTTTCCAGTAAATGATCGTGCCGGTAAGGCCGCCATGCGGCTTCAGGGCGAAGTCGGGGATCACACCCGTTCTTTGGAAACCTAATTTGTCATAGAGCCCGGCAGCCCCTTCCTCTTCTGCTGTATCCAGCGTCAGCAGCGTTCGGCCATTGTCAATGGCCAACTGTTCGGCCACCTCCATCAGTGAGCGGGCAATGCCCCTGCCACGATAGCTTACCCGGGTCATCATCTTTGCAATCTCTCCACGGTGCGGCTGATTGGGCGGACAGTCGAGCAATAAGGTAACGGTTCCCACCAGCAGGTCGCCATCAAAAGCGCCCAGCACAATACGTTCACCACGGTCGGCTGCCGCCAGGGAAGCTGTCCAGAAGGCAGTGGCTGCCTCCGGCGCCAGTGGGTGCATAAAACTCACAGAGCCACCATGGGCCACTGTTTCAATGATCAGTTCGGCCAGCGCAGCAACAACAGGCGGTTGATTAGTAAGACGTATAATATTAAACTTTGGAGGCATATAGTTATTTCTCATAATAAAGATAGTACCGGATGTGGAAAAGAAGGGTTTATATTTACAAGCTAAAAATCAGTAATGAACTATAGAACATTCAAAGAGGCACAGGTAGCTGAGGTTGGACTGGGCACCTGGCAATTGGGCAGCGCCGACTGGGGAACGATCAACGAAGCTGAGGCCTTCAGCATTTTACAAGCCTATACCGATGCAGGCGGTAATTTTATTGATACGGCCGATGTATATGGTATGGGGGTGAGTGAGACCATTATTGGCAAATTCCTGAAAACAGTTAAGAAAGATATCTATGTAGCCACCAAGTTGGGCCGCCGCGGCGATGCACCCAATGGCTGGCCGCAGAACTTCAGCTACGATGCCATGAAACGGCATGCAGAGGATTCCTTACAGCATTTGGGCGTGTCGCAATTGTTCTGCGAACAACTGCATTGCATACCTACGGAGGAAATGCGCAGCGGCAAGGTATTTGACCACCTGCGTAAGTTGCAGCAGCAAGGATTGATCCGGCATTTCGGCGCCAGCGTGGAGACCTCAGAAGAAGCGCTGATCTGCCTGGAGCAGGAAGGCCTGGCATCCCTGCAGATCATCTTCAACCTGTTCAGGCAGCATGTGGCCGATGAAGTGTTTGCCCGGGCACAGGAAAAAGGCGTAGCCATCATTGTACGCGTACCTTTGGCCAGTGGCCTGTTAAGCGGCCGGTTCACCACTGATGCTACTTTCCCTGGTAAAGACCATCGCAACTACAATGCCAATGGTGAATCCTTCAATGCCGGCGAGACCTTCTCGGGCGTTGAATTTAAAGAAGGTGTACGCCTGGCCAATGAAATGAAGGGTATGCTACCGGACGATCGCATGGCCCAATGGGCTATCCGCTGGATATTGGACCATCCCGGCGTCACTACGGTCATTCCCGGCGCTTCCAAAACCAGCCAGGTACACAGCAATGTAGCCGCTTCCGCCCTATCACCTTTATCAGCCTCTACCCACCAGCAATTAAGAAAACTGTATGATGAACAGATCCGGCAGCAGATAAGAGGACATTTTTAAAATACGGCCGCAATAATCTATTAAAACGGGAACTTATGGCGCACCCAAAGTATTTACATCCCCGCCTGAAGATTGCATTGCCTTTATGGACTGCTATTTGTCCAATCATCGGGTTGGTGTTATTACTTCTTCTCAGGGAAGAACATGCTGGTATTGTTGATGCGCTGATGGGTATAGCGCTCATCAGTGTAGTATTGTCGGCCGTGCACCATGCGGAAGTGGTGGCCCATAAAGTAGGAGAACCTTATGGAACGCTCATTCTTGCATTGGCCATTACTGTGATCGAGGTTTCGTTGATCGTCACCATCATGTTATCCGAAGGGGAGCAAGGGTCTACATTAGCCCGGGACACGGTTTTTGCCGCCATCATGCTTATTCTTACCGGCATCATTGGTTTATGCCTGCTACTGGGAGGCTTTCGCTACAAGGAACAATTATTTGTGAAGCAAGGGGTCAGCGCTTCGCTGGTAACGCTCTCTGCCATCTCTATATTAACCCTGGTATTGCCCAATTACACCACCAGTGTATTGGGCCCTGTTTATTCTACCAGCCAACTCCTGTTTGTGGCACTTGTTTCTTTGGTTTTGTATTTGAGCTTCGTTATGATACAGGCTGTTCGTCACCGGGACTATTTTCTCCCGGAAGATAATTCCGGTGAAGAGGACATCCATGCTGAGCCACCATCCAATCTTACCGCCATTACCAGTTTGGCATTACTGCTCCTGGCCCTGGCAGTAGTAGTGATCTTGTCGAAAAAACTGTCGCCTGCCCTGGAAAAAATTGTATTGGGCCTGGGCGCTCCCAAAAGCCTGGTTGGCGTTATCATCGCTACCGTGATCCTGTTGCCGGAAGGATTAGCCGCCATCCGGGCTGCCCGGAAAAACAGGCTACAAACAAGTTTGAACCTGGCCCTGGGCTCGGCGCTGGCCAGCATCGGCTTAACCATCCCTGCCGTTGCTGTTGTAGGATACTTTACCGGTTTTACGATTACCCTGGGCATTGATACCAAATCCACCTTATTATTGGTGCTTTCCCTGTTCACCATCAGCATTTCATTTGGCGCCGGCCGCACCAATATTTTACAGGGCATCGTATTACTGGTGATCCTTGCTACTTATTTATTCACGACAGTGGTTCCTTAACAGCAGATCAGGAGGCATTTTTGATTCACCCCCCCCTTGCAGATATACAGGAAAAACTGCAGTTATCCGTTAAATCAGGCAGCTAATAAATGGGACAGCAACGAATCGCTGTCCCCTCCTTGTTTATTTATTTTTACGGATGTCAATGACAGGGTATACCTGTTACCAACAGTCCTTAAACTAATAAACATTGTACATGAAAAAGCTGCATTTT
Source organism: Paraflavitalea devenefica (assembly GCF_011759375.1). Taxonomy (NCBI): domain Bacteria; kingdom Pseudomonadati; phylum Bacteroidota; class Chitinophagia; order Chitinophagales; family Chitinophagaceae; genus Paraflavitalea; species Paraflavitalea devenefica. The sequence goes on from NZ_JAARML010000006.1 coordinate 4,119, forward strand.
ACCATTTCCTTTTTTTGCTTTCTGATTATTACCGCTCTTTCCTGTAAGAAAGAGTGCCCTGCCCCACCAACGCCCCCGGCGCCTGTTATTAAAACAGTAGAAGAATTGTTGACAGCTAAAAGCTGGCAACTACAGGAAGCGCGGTTTCTCCAGGATAACAGTCTCACCTACTACAAACGGGGTGAAACAAGCAATGGAAATATTTATGATGTTGATTCCATACGCTTCAATGCCAATAACACAGGCTGGTATCGTAATAGCGGCGGCACCAGTACCTTCAATTGGAACTTCCTGGATCCGCAGAAAACAAAGTTGCGTCTTTTCTATTCAGCCGCCAATTTCACGGTAAACTGGGAAAATGTGCACGTAACGGATTCCACGTTCAGGTATGCGGAATATTACACCATACCCGGATCATCCACTATAAGCATGGGAGCATTCTACCGTATACCAAGGCAGGGAAACGGACAATAATTGCTATTTTGCGATGATGCGCAGGCAATGTCTTTTTCCCCTTTCTTTTTACAGGCAGGTTACTACCCTGGCCAGGAGGGCCGGATACAGGTTATGTACAGGCTGGTTATTAATACCGGTACTCCTGGCTGGGTGGAAGCCTGTTTTTTCCCAGGAGCTTGCTTATAAGCAATACACAACCAAAGACGGTCTGCCAGGGTCTGCTGTATACCAGGCGCTGCAGGATAAGGAAGGATTCCTTTGGTTTGCCACCAACCAGGGAGTAGGCCGGTTCGATGGGAGCTTATTCAAATATTTTTCGAAAGAAGATGGCTTGCCCGATAATGAAGTGATTAAACTGTATGCAGATAAGCATAACAATATCTGGTTTATTAGCCTGTCTGGAATACCTGCTGTTTTTTACCAGGGAAAGATCAGGCAGATAAACTGCAAAGGAGTCGTGGCCATTGCAGAAGATCCATTTACAGATACTATTTACCTCATCAGTGTCCGGAATGAAAAACAGGCCTCTTCGTATGGCTATTACCAGTCGGCCAACACCCCCGGCAACTGGCATTTTACCGGTACTTTCCGGGAAGCGCCCAATAACAAACCAGTAGAAGGTTGGCCTATTCTGAGGGCCTCCTTACCTTCCGGAACAGCTTATTATTTTTCCTATATTGATGGCTTCACCAACCGGCTGACCATCAGGAATTCCACATCAGCAACCTCCTTTTTATTTACCAATAAAGGCAACAGCAGTGGTCTCTTTCCATTCATAAGCTATGCTTTTTCCTGTCCGGCAGCCAATAAGAAAGGGATCATTTTTGCCAGTGCAGATTCTTTGTATTTCGCTGGCGGGAATTATATACAAGGGCTTCTTTCGCTGCAAAGCCTCGGTTTGAACCTTCAAAAGGATGATGATATCAGTTCCCTGTTTTGCGAAAACGACAGTACGTTGTGGCTGTGTACCAGGCACCGGGGACTGATCAAAATCAACCATTTCATGGAATCACGGCGAACCATGGAATACCTTTTTCCGCAGGCTTATTGTACCAGCATCGTAAAAGATGCAGAGGAAGGATATTGGGTCACCACCATGAATGATGGTGTTTATTACCTGCCCAACCAGGATTTTTTCAACCTGAATAATATACCCGCTATCAATAGGAAAGACATTAAATGCATCAGGAACCTGCAAGACAAACGATTGGCCATTGGATCGGGCGACGGCACGATTGCCACTATTACACCTGCCTCCCTGCAAATAAAGGTGGCAACAGCCTGGTCAAAACAACATAAAAACAATCGCATCCTGGACCTATGGCCTTTCGGGCATTCCCTGTTGGCCGGTAGCGATAAAGGGCTTTTCCGCATACAGGAAAGAGCATGGCAGGAGTTTAGCAGCATCGGTATACGTGGTGGAATTAAAGGGCTGCATCCTGTATCGGACGGCAATGTACTGGTAAGCCATGCATCAGGCGCTACGCTGATCAATTGGGACGCCCAAAAGGCAACCCGCCTTTTTGCTTCCCGGACTACTTGTGTAGCTGTAGTCAACAACCAATATTACTGGGGTACCCAGCATGGCTTATATACCTGGGCCAACAATTCAACCATATCGCTGGGAGAATGCTATCCCTCCTTATCAGGCATCATCAACCATATTGATATAGCACCAGATACCGCACTCTGGCTATCCACACAGGAAGGCATTGTCATCCTGAAAAACAATCATATTCAAACCATAAAAAAAGAGCAGGGATTATTGAGCCATATGTGCAGGCAGGTACTGTTCAATGATACAACGGCCTGGGTGGCTACCGACAAAGGCATTACACGGATAGACTATCAATGGCGCGGGCCTGCATTTGATTACATCATTTCCAATATTACGGAAGAAGACGGGCTTGTTTCCAATGATGTAAACCAAACAGCCATCGAAGGCAACTATGTATGGGCCGCCACTGCTAAAGGCATTTCCTTTTTTTCCAAAGATTATGTGAGCCGGTCTTTTTCTCCGCCTCATATCTATGTAAACAGCATGGAAGCAGGCAACAAAACAATTCCCGTTTCTGACACGGTGATCATGGAGTATCCTGACAACAACTTACAGATAGAGGTATCAGCCATTTCATTTCGCAGTGGCAAAAATATACAGTATGAGTACCGGTTGAACGGGCAAGACAGCAACTGGCGAAAGACCACGAACAATATGATCGAGTTTGCCGCTTTGCCATTTGGAGAGCTGATATTTGAAGTACGCTCTATTAACCGGTGGGGAGATAAGAACATCCATCCCAGGCGGATTCTGATCATCAAAAACCCACCATTCTGGAAAACCGGGAGGTTCCTTGTTTCCCTGTATATCCTGAGTATTACCCTGTCAGGCGCCGGCTTCTACCTCTTTTACCGCAACCGGCAGCGCAAAAAAGAACAGCTATTCCAATTAACTAAAAAGATGCATGAGCTGGAGATGCAGTCCCTGCGGTCGCAAATGAATCCCCATTTTATCTTTAACTGTCTCAGTTCCATTCAACGTTATATCCTGCAATCAGATACAGCCAATGCGAATCTTTATTTGCATAAATTCTCGGCCCTGATCCGGAAAATACTGCATTACAGCAGCGTCAGCACCATATCACTGGAACAGGAAATAAAGATGCTGGAACTATATCTTTCACTGGAAAAAATGAGGATAGGCGATAAGATGGATTACCAGATCATATTGTCGGATGAGCTACAGTATGATAACCTGTATATTCCGTGTATGATCATTCAACCCTATGTTGAAAATGCTGTAAAACATGGCATTTCTCCTCTATACAACCAAAAAGGAATGGTAACCATCCGTTTCAGACAAACACCAGGAACAGTGGAATGTATTATCGAAGATAATGGTCCGGGCATGGAGACCTCGCCAGGCAAAAAAACTCCCCTTACCGGAGAATATTCTTCTAAAGGCACCAGCATTACGGAAAACCGGATTAATGCTATTAACAGCCTTCAACCGGATAAAATAATACTGAACATTGTCAATAAAAGCCAACTCGATCCCTCCACCACCGGGACCATTATTCAATTATCATTTCCTGTTATAACAGATTAACCATGCCTATTAAGACCATTATTATTGAAGATGAAGAAAGCAGCCTGGTAGTACTGACCGATTTCATTCAACGGTTTGCCAGCGACCTGCAGGTATTGGGAACCGCCGGGCATGTAAATGAAGCCATCGAATTATTAGAAAACAACAGCGCCGACCTCGTTTTCATGGATGTGCGCCTGGCAAATGGCACCAGCTTTGAAGTGCTCAGAAAGTTATCTTCCCGGAACTTTACCCTGATCATGATTACTGCTTATGATAATTATGCGCTGGAAGCCTTTAAATATGCCGCTATAGATTACCTGTTGAAGCCTATTGGCATACCTGAATTTGAAGAGGCTATAGCAAGGGCCAGAAAAAACCTTTCACAGAAAATTGACACTAACACCATTGACACCCTGCTTTATAACCTGGGACAGCAAAACAAACAGGACAAAAGGATAGGGATTGCCACTATTAACGGTTTTGAGTTTATAGACGCAAAAGATATTACCTGGTGTAAATCGGAAGGCAATTATACCGTTTTTCATTTGACCAATAGATCTAAAATAACCTCTTCAAAAAGCCTGGGCTTCTATGATGAAATATTAAATGCCAGCCATTTCTGCCGCATCCATCATGGCACCATTATTAACCTGCAGATGGTTAAAAGCTATATAAAGGGTAAAAGCGGGCATGTGGTTATGACAGACGGTACCAGGCTGGAAATCTCCCAACGCCGCAAAAGCGACTTTTTAGACAAGTTCCATTACTGAATCCCGGTCATAACCACTATACCGGCATGCTTATCTCCTCCATCCCATCATGTACAGGAAATAGCCCCATTTCCTGGAATAGGTGCGGTAGGGTGTTTGTAAATGATAGGGAGAATTGACAAATAGAATGAGTGTAAAGACAGTCAACAGGATATTCATTACACTATAACCGAATATGAGGCGTTGCTGATCGAGCCAGCCGAATACGCACCAGCATAAGGTAACCGACAAGATTAGGATCAATAATACCAGGGATAAATTACGCGCCTTCTTTTTCCGGGCAAGGCGGATCATTTGGGGTACTAACAAGAGGCAGATGAGCGAATTGGCCATAATGGCAAACACGGTGTCCATAGTTATTGGTTGTTTAGGGGGTGTATAAAGGGCTAAGGTCTAATTCTTCTATTCCGTAATTCTTTGTAACTTCATCCTGTACCGGAACCATTAAACGCCATGCAATACAAACAAATACCAGCGCCGGAACACCTGAAAGCGTATGTCCGTTATTTCTGGACGCTGGAAGCGCCTCCTGAAAGCAACGCTCCCCAATCTTTCCGCACTATTGCCGATGGCTCTCCGGGACTTATTTTCCACCAGGTAGAACAGGGCTCCTTTTATCAAAATGAAAAGCTATTGCCCGACATCTTTTTGTATGGACAGGCTACTACCCATGCTGAGATCCGTGCTACCGGAAAACTGCGCGCGGTAGGCATTTTCTTCCATCCCAATGCGTTGAAATCCGTATTTGGACTGAATGCAGGTGAGCTTACCGACACCTGTGTGGATGTTAATATCCTGACTGCCCCTGATGGCATTTCCCTTTCTGAACAACTGGTGAATACGCCATCCATCAACCACCAGATTGATCTGCTGTCCTCCTGGTTGCATACCCAGGCCGGCAGAAATTATACCCGGAATAACGATATCATGCAATATGCCGTATCGGCTATTGCCCGGTCGAAAGGAAACATTTCATTGAAAAAGGTACAGATGGAGTTGCTATTAACCGAAAGAAGCTTTGAACGTAAATTCAAAGAATATATTGGGATCTCTCCTAAGTTATTTTCCAGGATCTGTCGTTTCCAGGCTTCTTTGCAGCAGCTAAAGAGTAACGATTACCAGAAGCTGTCAGATATTGCTTTTGAAAATGAGTACTCCGATCAGTCTCATTTCATCAGGGCTTTTAAAGAATTTGCAGGATTCTCCCCTTTTCAATACCAGAAACAGGTGGCTGAGGTGTTCGAAAATTTAACCGCTCCTATAAAATGAGTAAATACCCCTTTTTATTGTAGACCAGGTCATTAAGAACCCCAGGGTCTGACTATAATCATACAAGCTTCCCCGTTATTGGTACCGTTCTGTTCCGGGATGAAAGGTGGACCAGGAGTGCCAGAATTCCTGGTATGACTGAACAGGCAATAGTTGCTGGCCCTTTAGCGGCCCTTCTATACATACCCCGTTCATGTTCCAGGCGGACTGTGTATTCAAATCCCGGAAAATGTCTTCCCCCCTGCCCTTCACAAATTGCAGGTACTGCCCATCCAAACGCCGGTTCCATATATGAAAAGTAGTCGTATCGCTTTCCAGCAGCAACAATACCGGTAAGCCCGGCAGGGAATCCTGGATCACTTCTTTACGCACCAGGTCATTCCAGTCATACGCTTTCGCCCACTTGCCATGTACAATGCCCACCACCCAGGACTTGAATTGCCAGGAACCCGAATCCCTTTTTTCCAGGTGATTGTCAATGGTGCCTTTATCAAAATCAGCCAGGTGTTCATATTGCAGCTTAAAAGAAGTGTCGGGCTGCAAAACTCCGGAGTTGGGATAAGCGGCCATCCAGGCAGCCAGGGTGGCCTGTGTAGAGGGGATTTCAGCTAGTTTCCTGCCTTTTAACGGCCCTGCTATAGCTTCTCCGCTAACCTGCCGCCACCAGCTTTTAGTAGTGGCATCTTCAAATAGCGCATTAAAATGATCCATCCCCACCAAACGGAACGTTTCTTTTTGTCCATTGACAACCGGGCTAAAAACCCGCCCCGTTCGGCAAACCGTACAATAGGTCACCATAATGGGCGTATTACCCAGGGAATCCTGCACCTGGTGATGATAACCGATAAGCTGGATGGGATAAGCTTTTGATTCGCCATTGACCGTAACACCGATCACCAGCTTATCACCAGGTATATTGTTGGCTGCAGCACGGGCAAAGGTGATATCGGTAGGCTGATAAAACATTTTATCGGCCAGGAACCGGAAATTAAAAAAGTAAAAGATCACGGCATACAAGGCCAGGCCACTCACCAGCAATACCTTTTTCCAGGTCTTCGCCTGTTTGAATATATGTATTACCGGGTATACAATCAGCAATAGACCAACAATCCGCAACCAGCCTATATTGTTATGAAGCCAGTAGGCGATACCAATGGTATTGCTTTGCTGACTTCCCGGAAAAGGCATGATCAAATAAACCCGTACTATTTCGGTGGAAAACAGCAACAGTAATCCCACTGCTAAAAGAAGTTGTTTCATGCAGTAATGCTTATAAGTGATGTTAAGGACCGTTTATAGGATCAGGTTATTAAAAGCTGCTTGTAGGAGCACAGCCAACTGCATTGGCGCCACCAAGGGTAAAATCCACTTTGGTCAGAGTAGTCTTCACCAACGTATTACTGCCTTGCCTGATACGGATGTTGCCATTGGCCGCTATATCCCTGAACACCTGCACCGTTTGACTACCCGGCCATTTGATCTCAATGCTCTGGATACTGGTAGCTGTGCCAATGCCAATATGCTGCATCAGGGGATTAGCGCCAAAGCTGCCGCCGGAATTAACATCCCGGTAAACAGACCGCACCACGCCCTGCTCACTAAACGTAACCTTTATTTTGGCGCCTATGGCTGCCCGGTTGCACTGCACTCCTTCCAATGAGATATTGATCCAGCGATTATCATTTTGCCCGGGATTTACATAGAGAGAATTCTGGTAAGCATCCCCCGCAAAAGCGCCCCCCATATCAATATAAATATCCTGGTCGCCATCATTGTCAAGATCGGCAAAAGCAACGCCATGGCCTTTTTGCAGGTTGCCCACCCGCGCAGCCGTGGTAACATCCACAAACCCGCGCCCCTGTATATTTTTAAACAGCTTGTTAGGCACCAGCGACTGGTAATCGGGATTGCCCGTTCCAAAGTACATATCCAGGTAACCATCATTGTCTATATCCCCAAAATTACAGCCCATGGCAAACACTACTTTTTGCACGCCTGCCTTCTCTGATACATCTTCAAACGTTCCGTCGTGCTTATTCCTGTACAGGAGGAGCTTCCCGGAATTACCAACAGGCATCCCCAACGCTTCACCGGCAGCATACCAGGCCAGCGACCGGTCAAACTCATAGCCTGATACCAACAGGTCGAGCCAGCCATCATTGTCATAGTCCCAGAACCAGGTGGGAAAGGTACGCGTGGTATTGCCGGCCAGACCTGCCTGCGCCGTTACATCGGTAAACGATACGGTCTTATCTTTTACTCCCTCATTCTTCAGCAACGCTTTCCGGCCACTCAGGCAGGAAATGAAAATATCCGTCAGCCCATCATTATTATAATCGCCCGACGTGACACCCTTCACAAAATCAATCATCTTACAACCGGCTTTCTCCGCCACTTCTGTAAAAGTACCGTTCCCGTTATTCATATACAGCTCACAGGGATTGGGATCTTTTTTATCCGATGTTTCGTTGCCAATGAATACATCCAGCCAGCCATCATTGTTAAAATCGGCCCAGGTCGCTGTTTGGGTAGGATGAAAGGAAAGCAGGCCGCTTGCTTTGGTAACATCGGTAAAAGTACCATCGCCATTATTCTTCAGCAGGGAATTGGGCTCCTTGCCAAATTTCCCTTTCCAGGCGCCCCGCAATACAAAAATATCTTTGAGACCGTCATTGTTGTAATCAGTTTGCATAATATTCAGGCCGCCTGTAAATGCTTTCAGGCCCGATACTTCAGAAATATCGGTGAAGGAACCATTGCTGTTGTTGCGGCAATAATGCATCCCCTGGTCCAACGACCAACTGCTGGTGACGATATCGAGGTAACCATCATTATTGAAGTCATCTACAATATTGCCGCCGGCCATATTGTTCGTATTAAGTCCCATTTGTACCGCCACATCAACAAAGGGTTTTACGCCGGCGGAGGCGCCGGTATCCAATCCCTTGATCAGCCAGGCAGCCGGAACGTTATCCGGGTAGCCTCCGGTGGTCATATAAGCAATATTGAGCAGCCACCTGGATTCGAGGTCGTTGGGATCATATTGCAGCAGGCGCTCAAACTGTTCAATGGCTTTTTCCGATCCCCATTTATCACCATGAACGCCTTTACCGGCGATGGGGAATACACAGGATTCACCTGAGTGATCTTTAACACAATTCCGGCGCTCTCCTATCCGCATACTGGTAATGGCGAGCTGCTTCATCACGGCCACTTGCGGGCCCTGTCCATGGTTGGATAGCTTGTTCAATACATTCTTACTGATCTCCATGGCTGTGTCCTCTTTACCCAGCTCCAGCATGGCATTGGCCTTCAGGTATTCCACGTAAACGGCTTCCCGCAAACTGGGCGCTGTAGCCAGCATGGAGTCGTAAAAGTGCAATTTGGCCTCCGGGCAAAAATTATTGTAGGGCGAATAGGCAGATTGTGCAACAGTGGATAGCAGGCTGATCATTTCTTTATTGGAAGAAACACTGTTACCGCAGGAATTCAGCAGCAGGAATACGGCAACCATGGTTGCCATCTTGGATAAGGCATGCATAACATACGTTTTATTGCTAACACGAATTTCTTCGCAGGGTCTCCCAGCGGGGACCCTGCGGCATGAGTTCACACATTAAGCACTCAGGCTCTCGGAGGCTTGTAATTATCAGCAATAAAGGAGTTGATCAGGGAAGCAACGATACAACCTGAGCGGTGTGTTGCCGGCGAGGCAGGTAATGTAAAATAATAACCGGTTACAGGTTGCTGGTACTCGTTGATGATATTGACCTTCTTGATCAGGGAGCGGTCATTGTTATCGCCGGAAGGAATACCATTTACCTGTTTGGCATATTCATTCCGGGCGGTATAAAACTGTGTCTTGTTGGTATTGGGCAGGCATAGCAGGTACAACGTGTCACCACACATCTTCCTTTTCACGTAACTATAATAAATACCGTTGAGTTCCATTTCACCATCTACCCGCTCATAATCATTCCAGGTAGCCGCATACGGCAAGGGTAAATGCACCTTTACTTCTATCAGTTCATCATCGCGGTATTGCCGGGCATCTAATTGCTGTACGATGCGCTTATCGGATTGGACGACCAAATACTCAAATAAGAGGGAATACCCTGCCAGATTGAACAGGTGTACCGTAAGCAGTAGGATGGCCAGCAATTGTTTCAGGAGAAAAGTTTATTGAATATAGCAAAAAATAAGCATATAGCCTGATTTTTACCCCGGTCGTCTCCATACAAATAACCCCGGGGGCTACCCGGGGTTGGCTAAATTCTAACCTATAAACGGACAAACAAAAAGACGCACGATATAACAGGCTACTACTCAGTGCGCAGGCTCTTGACCGGGTTGGCCAGTGCGGCCCTGATGGCCTGGTAGCTTACCGTAGCAAGGGCGATCAATACGGATAATAATCCCGCCAGGGCAAATACCCACCACTGAATCGTGATCCGGTAAGGATAATCACTGAGCCAGGCATGCATGGCCCACCAGGCCACAGGTACGGCGAGGAGGAAAGATATCAGTACCAGCATCAGGAAATCTTTAGACAAAAGGGCTGCCAGGCCGGACACGGAAGCGCCCAGCACCTTACGCACACCAATCTCTTTCACCCTGCTTTCGGCCATATAGATGGCAAGGCCAAATAAACCAAGGCAGGAGATAAAAATGGTAAGACCGGCAAATAGTCCCGCCAGGGTGCCTATGCGCTGTTCATCTTCAAATTTTTGGGCATACTCTTCATCCACGAACTTATATTCAAAAGGATATTCCACATTGTATTTCCTGAAAATGCTTTCGGCTGTTTTTAAATTCTTTTCAGTGGTGTTATTGGAATTAAGCCGGATGAGGATGGTAAAGAACCAGGCCTTGCCACCCGCGATCAACATAGGCCGGGTAGGCTGATAAGGATCAGTTAAAATAAAATCCTTGATCACGCCTACAATATGCCATTCCTGCCCATTGTCCTTTACGATCTTGCCAATGGGGTTCTTAAACTTCATCACCTTCAGGGATGATTCATTAATGATCATACCGGTTGAGTCGGTAGGGAACTTTCGCAGGTCAAAATCACGGCCCTGCACAAACTGCAGTCCGGCTGTTTTGCCCAGGTCCTGGTCGGCATTATACCGGTAAAAATCTGTTTTATCATTGGGGTCTTTTCCCTCCCACTCCTGCCCCCATCCATCACTCCAGCTTTGCGTAATGGGAGCACTGGTCTTGGTAACAGAAGAGGCTGCACCGGTAGACAGCAATTCATTCCTGATGAGCTCGAAGTTCTTTTCAATATCGCCGGTAAAAACATGGTAAATGAGGCTGTTCTTATTATAGCCCGTATGCCTGTTCTGCGCATAATCAATTTGCTGCTTTACAATAATGGTGCAAATGATGAGTATAATGGCAAAAGTGAACTGCAATACCACCAGTACTTTACGGGGAGCCACCAGCGCCTGTGTCTTTTTGAAGGTGCCTTTCAACACCTTTACAGGTTTAAAAGAAGACAGGAAAAAAGCCGGGTAACTGCCCGCCAGCAAACCCGTAAACAATACGAAACCGAGACCGACCAGCCAGAACCAGGGACTGCCATAAGGTACATAAAGCTCTTTATCGGTGAGCTTATTAAAGCCGCCCAGGCTGAGCTGTACCACAATAATGGCAAAGAATCCGGCGATCAATGACAGCAGCAGGGATTCCCCTATGAACTGACCGATCAAAGAGATCTTCTGCGCGCCTACCACTTTGCGGATACCTACTTCCTTGGCCCGCTTTTCACTGCGGGCAGTACTGAGGTTCATAAAATTGATGCAGGCGATCAGCAGAATAAAAGCAGCGACAATGCCAAACAGGCGCACAAAGGTGATGCGGCCACCGCCATCTTCCTTGCCATTGGTGAAGCTGGAATACAGCCTCCACTTGCTCATGGGATACAGGAACATTTCCCATTTGGGTTCATCCTTTGCATAACGTTGCTTCATCACTTTGACTTTGGGCGCCGCGGAAGCCAGGGTTGCATTCGGCTTCAGCAATACATAGGTGCGGGTGCTGTTATTGCCCCAGTTCTCGTCATCATCACCCGTAAAACGCTTATAGGCCCAGGGCACCAGGTATTCAAACCTGAACCGGGTATTATTGGGCAGGTCTTCTAAAATACCGGTTACAGTAAAGTTCTCCTTATTGTCAATTTTGATGATCTTGCCCATGGCATCTTCCTTGCCAAACAGCTTCTTCGCCAGCTTTTCCGTCAGTACAATCGAATGCATATCCTTGAGCACTACCGTGGGGTTACCTTTCAGCAGGGGGAAGCTAAAGATCTGCAGGAAGTTAGAATCCACCATCGTGCCCCGTACGGTCAACTTCTTATCGCCTACCGTAAATAAAAAATTGCTGCCCCAGTCTACCCTTGCCGCCATTTCTACTTCCGGCAGGTCTTTCTCCAAAGTCCGGGCCAGCACCTTGGGGGTGGTATTCCAGCAGTTCAGTTCCCCGCTGAACTCGGCCCGGTTCCAGGCTTCATAAATGCGGTCTTTCTTTTCATGAAACTGGTCATAGCTCACCTCATTTTGTATCCACAATAAAATGAGGATGGCGCTGGCCATGCCCACTACCAGTCCGGCTATATTAATACTGGAAAACCCTTTGCTGCGCATCATATTACGCCAGGCGATACGGAAGAAGCTTTTTATCATAATCCAGGTTGGCTTTTTTGTATGGACGCATGGGGAGGGGAAATGTTACAGGCAGGGCGCCTCTTTTTTTAACTTTTAATGCCAAAAGCCTTTGGCGATGAACCAAAGGCTTTTGACTTTAATGAGTTATTCTTTATTTACCTCAACAACACCTTAAACGTCTGCACATTCCCCGATTGGGGATATACCGACAGCCAATACATGCCTTTACCCAATCCGGTAGCAGGGATCTTTACTTCCCCTGCCTGCGCAGCAGCATGATGGGAACGATATATTACCTGCCCCTGTCCGTTTGAAAGGATCACATTATAGGCAGGCGCATTGGCCACCCGCAACCGTATCGTGGATATTGCGGGGTTTTCCAGTACATAGAACATACGGGGTTTCTCTATAACAGCAGGCTTGCTGGTCAACAGGGCGGCATTGCTTTGCAGGTACGTGACCGACTGACAAATGAGGTTATTCCTTACCGTCTCATTGGTAATGGCCTCAATAGGAAAACCGAAATACAACACCTTGAAAGCGCCCTGGTAACCAATACCGGCACCGGCGCCGCCGGAATAATTCAATACGATTTCCGATCCGCCATTGATATTGAGCACATCGGCATAATCCACATCATAATAGCCATTCACTCCATTGCCAAAAGTGCCGGAACCGCCGGTCAGCAGGTTGGCCGTGCCGGCAAAATTATAAGTAGCTGCATCGTCACTTACATACACAGCTTTCAGGTAATTGTTATAAAAATCAAGGTCTACGTTGGGAGAAGCCGCACGGCCAATATCCCAGCCAATCTCAGCACCGGAGATCAACAGGCGGCCACCGGCATTGAGGTAATTTTTGATCAGTTGTTTTTCGGTGGCATTCAGTGTTTGTTCTATCGTGCTTTCTTCACCAGCAAACCAGTCAACCCCGGTATAATTGGCAAGCGTCACGGAGCCTGCTGACACGGCATCGCTCTGTACACCATCGAAGGCAATACCACAACTGGTAAACCCATTGCCATGCTCCACCATATAACTGTAATTGTTCATCTTATCCAATACCATCCTGCGCACATTGCCCAATGCCGCGCTTTCGTATTTTAACAGCATCGCAGCGGCATCCAGGCGACTGAAGCCATCTACGAGCAGATACTTATCTGTGGCCCCTCCTGTGGGCGTACGGGCTGCTACCACACCGGAAGGGAAAGATTCTCCACCGGCATTGAAGGCCGTTATTTTAAAGTAATAAGTTTTACCCGCCACACCACTAAATGTATAGGAGGTGGTAGTTACTTCCACCGGGTTGTCGAAACCACGGCCATTTTCGCTGATGTATACGCGGTAACCCGTGGCGGCGTGTCCATAAATACCACCTGTTACAGGCGCTGTCCAGTTGAGCTGTATTTGTGCGGAGCTTGTATTTTTTGCCATTACACGGGTGGGCTCTTCCGGCAGGAATACCAGTGGTATGCCATCCTCATAGCGGAAATATTTAACGATGCCTTTATACATAGCGCGGGCAGCTATCCGGCGGAATTCAGGGGCCCGGAGATCAGTAGCATCAGCCGCCAGGTCATGAAAGGCCAGTTCCACCAGCGTGCCGGGTATCTCATACAGCTCCCGCAGCTCACCAAAGTTGGCTGTTTTTACGCCGCGGTCTGTCCAGGTAGACCGCCATCCGGCCCGCAGGTCGGTGATGATCTGTTTATGGATGCTGTCGCGCAATTGGGTGCTTCCCGCTGTAATGGTAGGATTTGATCCTGCTCCGTTATAACGATAAGTCTCCGTACCGGTGCCACCACCGGCATTGGTATGCAAAGCCACGTATACCGCATCATTTACTTCTGTTGACACGCCTTTGCTCACTTCCCACTCCGCATACGTTGGCCGTACGGTTACATCTTCCCGGCAAACGGGATTGCCCTGGAATTGTGCATACTGACGGGCTGATTCCTCAAACCTAGGCCTGCCGCTGGCAGAACCTCCATTCAGGCAATCCGGGTCGCCACCAACACCTCCTCCCAGCCGCACGGCATCGGCGATAACAGCCTGGCCCGCATCGGCCGATTGGTTGCTGATGGTGATATTATAATTGCCGCCGGCAAAAAAGTAAAACTGTCCCAGGTATATCCAGGTATCGCCATGCACTTCCTCATTCACGGTATAAGTAGCAGTACCGCCTGCATGGGTAACGGAATAACGCGCATCCGTAACACGGTTGGCGCCACTGATAAAACGTACCGATACCCAGTATAAGCCACTCGTTGTAACAGTAGGTTTGAAGATAGCGGTGGCTGTGGAAGTAGCAGCGGCTGTACTGAAACGATAAGTACCGCCATAACCGGCGATGGAACCGTTGGACCAGGTGCCTGTTTCGGTATAGGCCGGAGATCCCTGGTCGTTATTCACGATGATCTCATTGGTGTTCACATCCCGTTCCCGCACGCTCCATACATGGGCGCCTGCATTCATCAGGTAATGTAACAGGTAATAGTCCACAGTTTCGGCTGTGATAAAATCCTCCACTACCTGGTTGGTAGTGCCCCGTTGTGTAATAAAACCAGTGCCGGTATTATGCCATCCGTGGCCGGGACTAAGCCATACCGTTTTGCCGGTTAAAGCGCCGGTAACGCCGGGTTTACCGCCGCCGGGGAATACCCGGGCAAGGGGACTTGTCACCTTGCCTGCCTTATCTGGGAATGGATCATAATTCTTTACGGCCCTGTACTTTTGTAGCGGCGGCGCCTCTACAAAATAATCCAGCGCTTTCCAGGTACCGGATGTTTTTTCTCTGGCCAGTAATTGAATGTTTTCTGTATTGGTCTCTGTGGTCAGGTGAGCCAGTAGTTCTATTAATGCTTCTGACTCCGTTTCTCCCAACCCTCCCCTGCGCAGGGAACTGTCTGTATTAAAATAGATCTGCAGTGTGCCTGCCTTTTTAACAACACTATCGGCCCGCAGGTGAATAGCGTGCTCACTCCTGATGAGCTTGTTGATCTGTAAGGCAATGGTAGTGTCGCGTTGCGCGTAGGTGGTAATAGCCTGTAATACGAGGAATACAGGTAAAAGCAAAGGATAATGTTTTCTCATGAGTGTGACTGTTAGTTTATACTTAAACTTACTAAAAACAACCACATGATCATGCGCAGGATTCTGCGTTTAAAAGGGCGTAGCCATGCAGGCCCAAAGAGCCAAATGAAGTAGGCTGGCAGCTTATCACAAGCGCTATCAGTCTTCCTGTGATACCGAAACATTGGGAATGAGTGCCATTAGTTCCTACATCCGCTGCAGTAAATACTATGCGTTTTTCTGCGGGCAAGCGCGACGAATAGGTATAAGCTGAAGAAAAAATTCATATTTATTTATCCACAACTGGTCTTAGTACGGCAGACCAATAAAGATGGATAGAAACTACTTAAAAGGATCGCTCATTAAAAGGGAGTATAGATCTCCCGCCTGTGCATCCCTGATCGTACCATCCGGATTAATGATCACATAGCGGGGAACATAACGGATATTATATTGCTGCGCAAACGCACTACGCCATCCCTCACCAGCCCTTCCATTGATGCCAGCGGGTTTATAACGTTGTACTGACTTGCGCCACAGCTTATCGTCCTCATCTAAGGAAATATACAGTAATACAATATCCCTGCCTGCATATTTATCAGCCACGGCCTGACTATACTGTTTAATATTATAGATGCAGGGAGCGCACCAGGAATCCCAGAAGTTAACATAAATATATTTCCCCCGGTAAGCTTCCAGGGAGGCAACTTTATTCTTTTGATCAAGGAAAGGTATGGCCGGAGCCGGAACACCAGGCCGCAGCGTATAGTACAATTTATAAATCGCCATCAGCTCCTGCCACATGCCTTTGTCGTTAATAAAAGCCAGTTGCTTTTCCAGTTCCTGCGCAGCCAAGCGGCTGCCAGCTACCATAAGGTTGTATTGCACCTTTCCTGCTACCATCCAGTCAATGATCCTATCTTCCGCGATGATACTTTGCAGCCAGGTATGGTAAGCGCCTACATCATCGATTATATTTTTTCCCAATCGCCGGTTATGAATACCAGCGGCCAGGTTATTAAGGTATGAATACAGGAATGTTCTGTAAGCATAACTGGACCGGAATGCACTGGTATCGATTATGGCGTAAGTGGACCAGAAGAGGTTGCCAGTCTCTCTTTCACTGATCGAGGCAGCAAAGGAAGAATCAGCAGCAGTACTTACCCCCTTCAATTTATCGATATAACTACGCTGTTGTAGCCGGTCCACTCTTTTATCATAACGTACAATGGGAGGAAAATTAACTAAATAGGAAAGATCAGCAAACTTGTAATCGTTAAAAAAAGGCGATCTTACAAGCAGGCCCAGGTTCCGGTAAAAAATATCGTTGGCACATTGCTGATACTGCAGGCTGTCCAACTGCTGACCTTCTTTTCTAAGAAACTGGTATTCCAGGTGATTCAAAACTTTTAGTACACGGTTAAAGGAGATCAGGCTGGCACAGGTATCCAGTATCCCCCCTACGCTATCACGAACAGGTTGGAGTTCCTGCTGGAACTTCAACAGGAAACTATTAAGTTTATCAGTGTCCTGACCGATGCGTATGGACGTGAAAAATGCATTGGCATTCCATACCAAATGCATAGAATCAACATTGCCCAGGTAGAGCTCCACCCCATTGTCTTCTCCATAATTAAGCATAATATGGCCCGTATGGCTGGCAGGCAATGATAGCCATTTTTGAAAATGGCCTGAGGGGAGTATGGCAACCGTATCGTTATTCCCAAGGATCAATCCATTGTCGGAAAATACGGTAAATGACGACATCCTGTTATTACCGGTTATTTTCCCTTTCAATAAAACATGCCGGACAGGCAGGCCCTGGGCTTTGGCAGACTGGATAAAGAATATAAGAACAAGGGGTATAGCGTAAAGGAGTTTCATCATGCCTGCAGAATATTATTTAATGATCACCAAATTATTAAATAAATGCTCCCGCTACAAACGACAGCCGGCTTTTAACCTTCTTTTATAGCAATACTGGCAAGAACATTTTTAGCAACATAGATCAATAGTTCTTTATTTTTACCCCCAATACCAAAGCTATTGACTGATGCACGGCCTGTTTATCTTCTATATCATATTGGTGCTGGTGATCCTTTTACTGGTGATGCTGGCCCAAAAGCTCAAAGTGTCCTATCCCATCCTGCTGGTAGTAGCAGGGCTGTTCATCAGCTTCATACCCGGATTACCCGCCGTTGAAATAGACCCGGACCTCATCTTTGTCATCTTCCTGCCGCCCCTGCTCTATGAAGCTGCCTGGAAAACTTCCTGGAAGGAATTCTGGCGGTGGCGACGGGTAATTGCCAGCTTTGCCTTTCTCATTGTGATCCTGACTTCCTGTGTGGTGGCGGTCGTGTCCAACTGGCTGATCCCCGGCTTTACGCTGGCGCTTGGCTTTTTGCTGGGTGGTATCATTTCGCCGCCCGATGCGGTTTCGGCTTCCGCCATCCTGCAAAGTGTAAAAGTGCCCAGAAGGCTGATCTCTATCGTAGAAGGGGAAAGCCTGCTCAATGATGCCGCCAGCCTTGTTGTATTCCGGTTTGCCTTAGTGGCTGTCAATACCGGCACTTTTGTCTTCCATGAAGCAGCACTGAACTTCCTGCTGGTGATTACCATGGGTATTCTTACCGGTATCGTGATAGCGCTTGTATTTTATGCCCTGCACCGCTGGCTGCCCACTACCCCACCTATCAACATTGTACTCTCTTTCATTGCTCCCTATACCATGTACATTGTAGCAGAGCAATTCCACTTTTCAGGTGTACTGGCAGTGGTAAGCGGCGGCCTTTTTCTTTCGGTGCGCAGTCACCGGTTCCTGGATCACCGTAGCCGCATACAGGGCTGGAATGTATGGGAAACCATCAGCTTCGTGTTGAATGGACTGGTATTCATGCTTATCGGGCTGGAGCTGCCGGTAGTGATCAAAGACCTGGGCGATGCCAGTTTGCGCACTGCTATCTGGTATGGAGCTGTGATCTCCGCACTCATCATCGTATTGCGCATCGCCTGTACATTAGGCGCTTCTGCTTTCACTGTTTGGATAAGCCGCTACATTACCACGGCCGATAACCGGCCCGGCTGGCGTGGCCCACTGTTGCTTGGCTGGGCGGGTATGCGGGGAGTCGTTTCGCTGGCTGCCGCCTTGTCTATCCCGGTGTACCTGGATAATGGCACGCGCTTTCCGGAGCGCAGCATGATCCTGTTCATTACTTTTTCTGTTATACTGGTCACGCTGGTCTTGCAGGGCCTTACACTGCCGGCTTTAATACGCTGGGTGAAAATGGAAGATCCCGATGCCACCATGCCGGAAGAAAAGCAGGATACTATGGTGCGTAAAAAAATGTCGCAGGCTGCCCTGCGCGTATTAAAGGAGCAACATGCTGATAAACTGGAGAACAATGCGCTGCTGCAAAGCCTGCATCACCGGCTGGAAGTTGAAATAAACACGCTCCAGGCAGTGGCAGATACTACTATTGAATATACCGACACCTTCTATCCACATTACCGGCAGGTATACCTCGAGCTACTCGATGAGCAAAGACAGTTGTTGCATACCCTGAACCGGAAGCAGGAAGTGGATGAAGGCATCATCCGCAAATACCTCTCTCTCCTCGATATTGAAGAAGAGAAGCTGCATGTACAGTTCAATAGTCATTCCCATTAGCATAAAAAAAGGTGAGTCGCCCTTTTGGAGCGACCCATCTTTTTACAGAATCTTTTGGACGTGATCAGGAAAACTTAACCATTGGCTTTTCAGGATACTGGATTCGGATAAGGCTTAGTGTTCATTGAATCATACTGTTTCCCTTTGGTTTTTCGGATATTGGCATCCCTATTTAAGACTGGTTTTTCATGGATATAAGGACTGTCGGAAACCGTATCATTGAATCAACAATACAAAGCTACTCATCAGCGGCAGCCGTTGCAAGCGCAAAACCGCCCTTTCATCGGCCTGCACCATCTACGGCTCATACCGTAAAACTACGGGTACCATCATAGGAAATTATTTACTCCGATCTCAGGGACTTCACAGGGTTTATTACTGCCGCTTTAATAGCTTGAAAACTAACGGTAATCAGTGCTATTGAAGCCACTATGATGCCTGCCCGCACAAATATCCACCAGTGCATAGGTACCCGGTAGGCAAAATTCTGCAACCAGTTATGCATAGCATAATATCCTATGGGTACAGCGATGAATATGGCCAGCAATACCGGCTTCAACAGATCTTTGGAAAGCAGTACCACAATACCGTTAACAGAAGAGCCCAGAACCTTCCTCACCCCGATCTCTTTGGTGCGTTTGGCCGCTGTAAAGGATGCCAGACCAAATAGTCCCAGACAGGCAATGAAGATGGCGAGTCCGGAGAATATACTCAGGATGGTTTGCTGCCTGATATCTGCTTTATACTGTTTGTCAAACTGCTGGTCGAGAAAGCTGTACTCAAACGGGTATTCAGCCGCCACGCCCTCGTTTAAAATGGCTTTTAAGTTCTGAATAAATGTCGATATATAACAAATTAATATATAATATTGCTGGGAAAATTTTGCTAAGCCAATATGAACTATGAAAGATATGAACCCCTCTTAATTTCAGGAGATGCACTTGAATTCAAGTTTAACAGCATAGGGCCTAAAGGGGAAATTTCAATTGTTGTACAGTTTGCAGAAACAGATGACCCAGGCATTTATAATTTAGCTTTTGGCAACCTTTTGCCTGACGGTTGTATTGATGATCATGTTAAAAACGACAACAGAGATAGGAACAAAATCTTAGCAACTGTTGCAGCAGCTATCTACGAATTCTCTTTCAGGCGTCCCGAAAAGCTTATTTTCTTTACTGGAAGTACATCCGCCCGGACAAGACTATACCGCATGGCAATTACCAATAACCTAATTGAATTAAGTATTGATTTTGAGATATATGGTGTAAACCTGATCAACAACACTTTTTGGGCAGAAACATTCGAAAAAGCTAAAGAGTATTATGGCTTTGTTATTAAGAGGAAAAACAATTAAATTTGTAATATGAAGACAAAGAAAAAATTGAAGGGTGCGGCTTCTCTTGGAATTAAGCTAAAGAGAGATAAATCACTGGATAAGCTCTCCGGTAAGGTCTTATTCCCTGAAAAATTAAAAGAGGCCAATAAAGTTGTTGGCAAGCTGAAGTGGTCAACACAATAACACTTTCAATACCTCATGCTTAAAAATATACACTGCCGCCAAA
The DNA here is from genome assembly GCF_011759375.1 of Paraflavitalea devenefica. Taxonomy (NCBI): domain Bacteria; kingdom Pseudomonadati; phylum Bacteroidota; class Chitinophagia; order Chitinophagales; family Chitinophagaceae; genus Paraflavitalea; species Paraflavitalea devenefica. The sequence goes on from NZ_JAARML010000006.1 coordinate 24,670, forward strand.
CCAAGGCGGCTTTTTCATTTTTAGTGAAGCTTACTTCAAAGGCTTTATTATTATATTCCTGAAATCAATTGGTGAACCTTCATACTGTAGCAGGATCCGGCCGCTTTGGGAGGAAGCGTTGGTACCCTCATTGACCAGTACGCCATTGAGGTATTGGGAGCATTTGCCTTTGACAGACCTGATCAGGATGGTATTCCATTCGCCTAATGGTTTATCCTGTTCACTGAGGCGGGGCACCGCTACACTCTTGCCGGGCGCTTTGGTTTCGCCCCGCACCGTAAGCGTTACATTTTCCAGTAAGATAAAATCGCCGGTAGCGCCTTCCTTTACCTGGAATTGTATGCCGGCAGGCCACAACACATCCCTCGCTGTGTCGGGCACATTGTACATCACCCCGCTATTCCTTTTACCGGTCCCCCGCTGGTAAGCAGGCTCTATATTCCACCGGTATTGCAGCGTGAGTTCAACATCCCCATAAGATTTTTTAGACATCAGGTAGCCCACCTTATCGCCATGCAGGCGGACCATACTATCCGTGAAGCTGTACACCTCAGCGGCATTGTCATACTTATGGTCTTTTACATAGGCATACCAGCCTGCGGCGGCATCATTATTCGATACTTTGGTGGTATGTATTTTAGGACTGCACCCATGTAAGGCAAGAGCGATCAGAGAGGCCCATAACAATTTGTTCATCTATCCGGGGGTTGAAGCTGCAAAAGGAGGAAGTTACAGAAAAAGAGAAAGCCCTGAGAAATCAGGGCTTCATTAACTTTTTTGGACGGTCATCAGGAAAATAAATCACACAGTTTTTCCCGGATAATTGGATATGGAACATTGGATTTTTAAACGGTCGTTAACTGATATTGTTTCCCGGTTTTTTGGATATTGGTGCTATCAGAGCCTTGGTTTTTCGGATATTCGGTACTGAGTACCTTTGGATTTTTGGAAACCGTATCAACTAATCAACAATACAAAAATAGTTATCAACAGATGTGAATACAAGAGCAAAACTGCCCGATCTCATAACTGCATCAACTACGGAGCAGATCGTAAATCTACGAACACTAATATAGCATCTTGATAACTACCATTTAATAAACTGTAAAGGGACGGTGGCCTGGTGGGCAACAGACACCAGTCGTATTACATACGTGCCTTTGGGCAAGCTTGAAATATTGAGCGACTGTCTGCCCTGCGTTACCATACCTGTATATACCAGCCTGCCCAACCTGTCAAAGATCTGCGCCTGGTGGTTAACTGTATATCCCCCGCTATAAATATAAAGAACATCTTTGGCGGGATTAGGCCCTGCGTATAAGGTATGGCTTCCATTTGTACCGCCGGGATTAACAGGATGCGTGCTTTTTTTATCCCGGGCGGCCAGTATATTCAGCGGATAACTACAGGACGTTAAGTCCCCTCCATAGTCATTGGGCAATTTGCCTATTGAATCCAGTACACCTGCTGAAGTAAGTCTGTAAAGATTATTATGGGCTGGTGTCGGAACACCTGTTGTTCCTCCTGTTGACAAGTACGGTACGCCTGCCGCATTAAAAGCCAGGCCCGTAATACTTACACCACCGCCGGAAGGCGTTGCTGTTACAGGGACCACAACATGGGCCGTGATCGTAACCAGGCCGCTGGTGGGCACCGGCGCATTCACCCTATACAATGCATACTGGCTGTTGCTCGAAGCCAGTATCCACAGGTTGCCATTACCATCAAATGCCATATCGCCCGAATTAAGTGTCCTCAGGGTAGTATTCAGGGAGTTGCCCAATCCATCTACCCAATCCTCCGCAATGGTGGTCCAGGTATTGGAAGCTATATCAAAGAAATATAAGGAGGGCCTGGGCGTACCTGCCGTACCCACTGCAGGATTAATGGTATAATATCCGCTGCCCAGGTTATTTATACAACCGGACCTTATTTTCTGAGCAGTGGTGAAAGTGGCCGGCGGATCTGCCAATATCTGCGTGATACCTGTAGACGGATTAAATGATACAAACTGGATGGTATCTCCCAATACATTTGTATTACAGCGGTTAAAAAAATAGAACTTTCCGTCCAGGCTGCTAAAACCAAGCCCATTTGAATTAAGGCCGCTGCCTGTACTTCCCAACATGGCTCCGGGACTCGCATTATTAACATTGAGCGGATATAATTGACCTGCAAGGTCCATCCCATAGATCGTGTCCGACGGGTTCTGGCAGATCTGTGCCTGCAATCCGGTAAACACCAAAAGCAGGCTCATGATTCCTGTTAAGGAAACTATTTTCATCAGGTACAATAGGGGTTTCATAAATGTGACTGTTTATATTAATTGGCCAGGACACACCTGGTAATAACCATATCTCCGGCTTTCAGCCATACATAATACAAACCATGCGGGGCTGTTGCCGGCAATGGTATGGTTTGGGGAGTACCGTCGCCCTTCACCTGTATCTTTTTTACTGTGATTGACCTGCCAATATGATCAACGACCGACAGGGTATATTCACCAGGGATAATATGTTGAAATAATACAGAAATAACGCCGCCTTTTACAGGGTTGGGCGCCACCAGCATTGATGATTCAACCTCTTTTAGCTTCACCACGCGCACAGGGCTGTAATACACAGCACCGTTGGTACTAACTGCCTGTATCCTGTAATAAATAATGTTGCCGGCTACCTGGTTATCTGTCCGGTCATAATAAGAAACTCCTGTGGCTTTCAGTTTATCAATCGTATTAAAATCAATCCCATTGGCCGATCGTTGTACATGATAATAATCAACTTCATGACCATCATCCGGGTTTTTCCATTGCAACAGCACCTTGTCACCGGAAGGCCTGGCCGTAAAGCTGGTAAACCTTACCGGCAAGGTTACTGCCAACGGGAATTCCATGACAGAAGCAGCCATTAGTATAGCAGCATATCCGTGCGGGTGTTGGGTGCCACTGGCCGTAGGACAATCAACCGGTGCAATAGCAGGCGATGTATAAGCAGCATAACTGCTTTGTACGCTCATGGCAGGGGCAAAATCATTGATGGCAGGCCTGCCATCGGTATAGGTAGAGATCTTTGCCTGCAAGCCTGCCCACGCGCTTTGCGCTACCGTTAAATAAGAAGCATTGATCCACCCACTGTCAACCGCTGTTTTAATAGCATATACAAACATAGCGCTGCCGGAAGTCTCCGTGAAGTTTCCCGACATACCTGCTTTATCCATCACCTGGTACCATAAACCAGTTACAGGGTCCTGTGTACTTTGTATCCCGATGACAAGGTTGGCCAGCAAATCTTTTATATCCGCATACCTGGTATGAGAGGGGGGTAAATACTTCAGTACATCTGCGAGCGCCATTACCAGCCATCCCATCCCCCTTGACCATACTTCTCTTGAAACGCCCGCGGTAGAAGCATCTGCCCACCCATAAGTAGTGACATCATAATTCCAGGCATGTTTAAAAAGGTGGGTGGTATTATCATACAAATGGGAGGCGAGTAATAATATTTGTGCCGTAGCGGTATCATAACAAACAGGATCACTAAATAAATAACCGTACTTAACCAGGAAGGGATGTGCCATGTACATGCCATCTGCCATCATCACATTATTGTAGGCGCCCCCGGTTTTATGCCAGTAGCCGCCCGCCCCGTTTTTAGGATATACAGACGCGGGTCCTATTAAATAATCCCTGATATTTTTTGCGGCGTTCCTATACCGGGCAGAATCGGCAGTATTGCTTTTCAACTTCTCATATAAAAAAAGGCACAATATGCCCGGATGTATCTTATCAACGCTGGTGGTGAGGCCTGTTACATTACCACTGGCATCAACATACGCATCAACATAACTCCTGATATAATTGAGGTAACTGACGGAATCCGGTACATGATTAAACACTTTTTCCATGCCGTGTAAAATAGTACTGTTGGAATACTCCCAGCCTTTACTGGTCATGGCATTGATGGTTGGCGTGTACCTGACACGCATGGCAGTGGAGAATTTGACCGACCAGGTATCAGCAGCAGACTGGCCGAATGACAGGCTGGCAAAGAAGAACAGCAAAAGGAATAAGGGCAACAGGGGTTTCATGGGTTATTGATTGGGTACTGTAACAATACAATAGCAGCAGCATTGGATGGAACAGGAACAAACAATAACTCAATGAACAAAAAACGATCGCCTCACTTACTGTTGTCCGGTGTACAATTGTTGGTTAAACACTTAAAACCGGACACAAGAAAAAAAATATTTATATCATTTGCAACTATATATCGCTTATTTTAATATAATACAAATTGCGATTGTTTATATACCCTGGCAGGTAATCGTTTAGAAGAAAAGCATCTGTTTAGCGGTAACCCTGTAATAACTCAATTTTTGATCAGTTGCACACTCTTCACCATCTTATTATCGTACAGCACTTGTAATATATAGGCAGCCCTTGTCAGCGCCCGCATATCTATTTCCTGTGTGGTATGTGTGGTGATAACATTGGCGACTACCTTTCCGGCCGCATCTATCAGGCATAGGTGACTGCCGGGCGCCAGGCCGGCTACGGTGAGTATATCATCAACGGGATTGGGACGAACTTTGATGGTAAACATAGGAATAGTATTAACTTTTAAAATAGGAAACATCATTAAAGACGCAGCAACTACCAGATCAAAGCAGGCAGTTACCAGTAAAAAGCAGACTTGTACAATGGGGGGAAATCAAATCGGGTGTATCAGTAAGGTTATCCCAAATATAAGGGAAAAAACAAATAATCCCGGATAAAATAAGCAACAGAAATTTTGCTAACTTGTACGGTACGCCGTTAGCCATTTATCAATAGCCTTTATGCCATGAAGGGATCCAAACTACACACGACCAATTACATCAATACTTTCATTGAAGTAGCGCCGGACTGTCCGGTGAAAATAGGAGAAGTACCTCCCCAGAAAAAAGATACCAGGACAGCCGCCAACAGCCAGTTTGAGCTGATAGCGCACAATCCGTATAAGTATACATCGGATGATGTGCTCTTCCAGGTTTTTGCCGAAAAGAACAATATCAGCCGGCAGGCGCAGGCAGCAGAACGGGAACAATTCTTCTCCAAAGGACAGCCCTGTCTGCGGTCCTCTCCCCTGGCCAAACGCTATGGCTGGGGCGTTCACAGCAATGCCGAAGGGAAAGTAGCCATCTATGCGGTAGACTCGCCCGAATACAGCCGGTTCGTCAAAGACAAAAGCCTGCAGCATGTAAAGGCTATGCGCTCCAAGCGGTCCTGATGACAATAGGCTATTACCTGCATCGCCTGTCAATATCCTCCATCACATAAGCAGCCTTTATCCATTTCACATCGTAATCGCTGCTGAAAAAAAGATACCGGCCATCCGGTGAAAAGGAGGAGCAATATTCATAGGTAGGCGTATTAACACGGGCCCCCAGATTAAAGGAAGTGCACCAGTTACCGTTAACCTTTTTAGAGCCATACAGATCTGCCTGGCCCAATGTATCGACCCTTTCCCCGGCTGTAAATACCAGGTAATCCTCCTGTGGGCTAATACAGGGATCATGCTCAGTGCCTGGGGAATTGATCGCAGGACCCAGGTTCACAGGGGTGGTATATTGCCCATTGGTCCATTTACTCATATACAGGTCCAGACCGCCTTGTCCGCCGGGCCGGTCAGATGCAAAATAAAGATTGCCATTGGCGGCAAAGGAAACATAATATTCCGTGCTGCCGGTATTAACGGCCTTTACATTTTCCAGCTCCCCCCAGCTTCCGTTGGCCAGTAAACGCCGGCGCCATATATCGAACCCGCGCAGGGTATCGGCTGCATGGCGTGGCCGGTTGGAGATAAAATACACGCTGCCGTCGGGGGCAAAAGCAGGGTCGGCTTCTGAATACAACGTATCTGTAAAAGGGGCTGGCGCCGGTTTGCTCCAATGCTGCCCGTCATACCGGGTTTCCAGCATCACCCACTTGCCGCGTATTGATCTCGAAAAATAAAAGGTTTGTCCATCGGCAGCAAAGGCCGCATTGAAATCCAGCGAATCCATGCTTACAATACCGGGCAGGAATGCTACAGCAACCGAATCAGGCGCTGGCAATGGATAGGGAATATTTAATGATGGCTTTGTGCGGCAATGAATAGACAGGCTAATAACAAGCAGGAAGGCGCCTGACAGGAGACAACGAATAAGGCTCATGGCGGAATGCTTTATTGTTAAAGTTAAGCCACGCTATGCGGAGTTATCCTTATTATTTTAAGCGCGCCGGTAAAGGGGACGATGTCATTTGTGCCCATCCGTTTACGTATTTTTTGTCTTTTTCGCTGACTTATTGCATTGCGGGGGATATTATCCAGTTTGCCAGCGAACCTGATACCGAATACCAGGAATTCCATCGCCCCTTCCAGTGGTTCGATGGAAAGTTTGAAGTGAAGGTTTTCTGTAACAGACTGGCTCAGGGGCATACTGATGGTCTCTCCCGCTGCCGTTTTGAAATGCCCCTTATCGAAGTTGATGCTTGCTCTTGCCGCTATGAATTGAAAGTGGGTGGCGTATTCCGGTGCTGCCACTTTGTTTTCAATGGCAAAACCGGGAATACTGATGTAGTATTCATTAGTTGCTTTGTTGCGGGCGGTTATATAGTCGCCTTTAAAGGCAAGATCCAATGCCAGGTTGTTATTGAATTCAAAGTGGAGGAGCATAAGCGGATCCCCCATTTCGAGCTTTCGTTCCCCGGACCGGGCGTAGTGTGCCTGTATTGCCTGCAACAAGATAGCGCACATACGGCTGCTGAGCTTACCATCGGCCACCGGGAAAAGTATACTGCACAATGCATTGCGCATTAAGTGGCCTGCATAGATGGCATCGCTGAATTCCTTATTGCAAGCAACAAAATAGCTGTAAGCCGGATCTTTGAAAATCCTCTCTTTCGTAATGGAGGATTTTGTGCGTGCCAGATAGCCATCATCGGGGTGATAGTAGAAGGTAAGCTGATCAATCGTTCCTTTGATGGGAAGTTGTCCCATTTGCCTTGCCATATAACAGGTTGCGGGGTTTTAGGTTAAAAGGCCTACAGTATGGGATTTACGGATAGGCGGGTATTTCCGATGTAGAAGTTATTAAAATTCTTCCTAATAATTCTTAAACCTTCTTGTTTACTGCCATTTTTGCAGTAAATTAGCCTTATCAAAATTGGTTTGCTGATGAACCTGTCTAACTTCCAGTATGTTTTTTCCCACCTTACTCTCCGAAGGAGTCCTGCGGACCGAAAGGAGTCCTTTGGACCGGCCTCTACTCCCGGGTTGCTCTCAGCGAGGCCTTAAAAAAGTGGTCCGCTCAGCGTTGGTTCAGCGTAAGTCCGGCATTGGTTTAGCATAAAGTAACTTTAAAGTAGCTTCATCCCGCCTTTATCTATGCAGCATCCCCGGTACAAGCCAGGCTTTAAGATGGTGGAATATGGTGGTGAGTGATAGTAGGAACAAACTGGCTCCTTTACAGTGCCGCCAAAATGACACTTCTCCCCTTTTTTTCCAGGAGGCATAAAAAAAAGCCCCCGCTGGGCGGGGGCTTAAAATCTTTTGGACGAGATCAGAAAAACATTAACCATGAAGATTTTCCGGGATAATTGGATATGATACTGGAATTTTAAGGGTTGTTAAAAGACATTGTTTCCGTTGGTTTTTTGGATGTTGGATGCTTGGTTTTTCCTGGATATTAGCGGTCTTTCAGGATGTTTGGATTTTTTCGGAAACCGTATCATTTATCAACACCATAAAAGTAATTTTAAAACTCTTTTAACACAAGAGTGAAACTGCTTGATTATTAAGGTTCAGTAATTACAGGAGGGTTAGTAAAAATACGAAGCCCTACACTCGAATCTTTACGTGTCGCCTGCACACTTATAGTCCCAAACTGCACAGTTAGCCGTTAAAACTGCACACTTATTGGTTTGTCCTTTGCCGTTTGGTTATTTACTCTTTATTTCATGGCAGAAAAGATTTACCACTTTGTGGTATTGTTGTTATCTAGGTAAGTGTTTTCCTTTGCCCGACACCCCAACAAAACCCCTAACTGTCATGAGAAAGCCATGGTTGGTTATCCTGCCAATAAATCTTATTAGCCTGCACAATGCTGCAGCACAGGAATATTTATCCGCTCAGCCCGAAGCTCGTACCTCACGGGGCATCCAAAGGCAATCTACTTAACCTCCCTTCCTGTTTTAAAACTCACATTCAAAAGAAAAAATGCTGGAAGCCCGGCTCACCGCTCTTCCACTACGCGGAGGCCAAGAGCAATCCCTGGCAGCAGAGTGGCCTGCAATGATATGTCCATTCTCTTGTTTTAGTTCTTCAAATTTTATAGATATGATTGAAAGGATTTTTTTAACTTCTATTCCTTGCTTAGTCTCCTTAAAACTACGTATTGGCCTGGTGGTTTTGGCACTTCATTTCGTAACCTGGCTATCAGCCCAGACAGGAGGGCATGGGAAGTTCCAGATCTTTGCCCCCAATACGTTTGAGTTTGCCAGATATGGTGACGTTCCTGTAGACCTTTCTTCCGGAGTAACCAACATCAACGTACCTTTGACCACACTGGTTGATAAGGATATTAGCCTTGACATTTCTTTGTCATACAATGCTTCGGGAATAAAGGTTGACCAGGAAGCCACCTGGGTAGGGCTTGGGTGGGTTTTAAACTGTGGCGGCGTAATTACCCGTGAGGTAAGGGGAATAGCTGATGGATTCAATAGCTCCGGAGTATTCATCTCCCGAACATCCATACCGGATCATGATCCTAATAGCGGTATGACTGCGGCTTATTATGCCGATAACATAGCATATGGACCATTGCATAATGCTGCCAATAATGTAACAGACAATGGCGCCGATATATTCTATTATAATTTTAATGGCAGGTCCGGTAAGTTCTTTTTGGATAACGACAAAAAAGCGGTGTTTACAAAATACGAAGATCTAAAGGTCTCGTTCGAGCCTGTTTTACCAGGTGGATATTTTACAAGCTCCTATTTCGTTATAACGGATGAGCGCGGCTTTAAATATGAGTTTAAAGACGAAGAAATTACTTCTTCAGTTACTGGTGGTCCTACTTATACCAGCGCCTGGTATCTGTCAAAAATTACAAGCCCGGCTGGCGGTTCTATTACTATCCAATATGTCGGTGGTGGCATGTCAACGTATCAATTTCAAAAGCGTTGTTTTGATGCTGCCTGGGTGGGGACGGCTGCAGGGATCGGCGAGCATCTTTTGCCCCAGCAATATACGACGGCCTGTATTACCTACGAGGCAGGCATTAATGGAATAGTGCCCCAAAAAATAACTACCTCCGCCGGAAACTCGCTTGAGCTTGTTACCGCAACAGCGCTTAGGTTGGACAGTGAACCATTGAACAACAACCAATTGAATTCTCTAATAGTAAGAGATTATTTGAATAACGAAGTGCGCCGTTTTAATTTTAGTTATGGTTATTTTGAAGCTAATGATAGCCGAAAGTTTCCAGTAGTCTCGTCAAGCGATAACAGGAAGTTCCTGGACTACCGGCTTCGCCTCGATACGTTGTGGGAAGTATCGCCCACGGGAGTTCGGAATGCACCTTATATCTTCGGCTACTACGGCGACAATAATCCTCAAACAAATGATGTATATACATTACCCTATCGCCTATCGCCCAGCCAGGATCACTGGGGTTATTACAATGGAAGTAATAATCAAACAATCTTCCCATATAATCCCCCTGGCAAGTCTTTCCATATAGATGAAGTATACCGCCAGACCCTGCCGGGTAATACGATGGGAGGTTGGGCTCCGGGATGGAGCTATTGGGTGTCCAATGGGGGAAATCGGGAGCCGGATGGCGAAGCTATTAAAGCAGGTTCATTAAAGAAGGTTACTTATCCTACAGGAGGCTATACTGAATTCACCTTTGAAGGACACAATTTCAGTATCGACAATTATTGGCCAATTGCAGGAGGGCTTCGAATTGCACAAATAGAGACAAACCCAGGTTACGGCCCTTCGACCATTAAGCAGTATTCATATTTGAATTATTTGTCCAGTGAAAAATGTATTAACCTGGGTAATCCATATTATACCTACTATTGGAACAGAGATATTGTTGCTGAACCATCTCCAGATGGAGATAAGAATGTTTCATTTGGTGTTCCCGCAAGCCTGGCTTATACAAATACCTATGCTATCCGCGCGGAAGGGAGTTCTCAATTGGTGCTTGGATCAGGAAGTAATGCCGTTTATACAACTGTCAAAGAATCAACTATAGGCAATGGGTATACCATTTATGAGTTTAGTTTTGCGATAGACGGCGAATCCGGTACTGGTGGAGGGGATGCGTCGGAAGACATACTATTCCCAGGGCTTTTCTATGGTGCTTATGTAGATGTGTATAATTCAGGTGGTTGGGACATGAATCGAGTGCTTACTTTTAGCATGACTTCATGTATGTATCCATACCCAAAGTTCTTTAATAACGATTGGAGGAGGGGACATCTTAAGATGAAAGAAATTTATGCTGAAAATGGCGATTTGCTTGAAAGAGATTCCATTGTATATCAGATTCAGGCGCTAAAAGGTGTTCCAGGTTATGTAGTATTCGAATGGCTCAATGGTAGAGGGTATAACTATGCGCGGTACTACAATGTTGGTGGCCTGGTAAAGCCTATAAAAGAAGTGACCAGAATATTTCAGGAGGATGGATCCTCCCTGCAGTCAGTTAAAGAACTTGAATATAATTCAACTGCCCATAAGCAACTAACAAAAACCCGACAGTACAGCAGCAAAGACGAGCCAATTACCACACAGTATTATTATCCAACTGAATATGGAAGTGCATTTACGTTGCTGAAAGACAAGAATATTCTCTCTTCCATAGATACCCGGACTTACAGGGGCAGCAGGTTAATTACTGGCACTCAAACTGAATATAATGATAATGGGCAACCTTTAAAAGTACGTAAAGCAGAAAACGCTTCGGTTGATATTCCTTTTAATAATCAGACCCCTTATACATTTACAGAAGAGTCTGTCATTAGTTACAATAGTAACCATCTGTTGGAAAGTGTAAAAGACAAATCCGGTATTTACAAAGGTTACATCTGGGGATACAATAATACCTATCCAATAGCAGAAGTAATAAATGCCGCTTCAAATGAAATAGCTTACTCAGTGACTTTTGAATCACCCTGGGGTTTCCCAATAGATCCAGACTTAACAGTCGAATCTGATGCGCCTTTAAGCAGACCATGTATGGATATGACATCCCAAATTGGAGTGATGGAAACAGAGATCCTCAACTTAAGCAGCAATAAAGAATATATAATTACCTATTGGGAAAAAAACTGCGAGTTGACTGTAAGTTCCGGAACTATTCTTTCCAATAAAATTTTACAAACGAAAGGGAGTTGGCATTTGCGTGAGATTAGGTTTACCGGTGTTTCCGGAAATGTCATGTTGCTTTTTGATCCTGCCGGATTCATCCAGGAATTAAGGCTTTATCCTGCCAAAGCCCAGATGACCACTTATACCTACGATCCGCTGATAGGTATGACCAGCCAGTGCGATGCCAATAACCGTATGGTCTACTATGAATACGACAGCTTTGGCCGGCTGAAATTAATACGGGATCAGGACCGGAATGTTCTGAAAACCTTCGACTACCAATACAAACAAGCCCTTAACCAATAACCCTTATCTGCTAAACCATGAGCAAGCATACAACTAACTGTCAGCAAACAGTCCGCCGGTACCTGGCAATAGGGTTATTGTTCCTGCAGGGCATCGTACGGGCTCAGGCACCTGCCGCTTTACCCGCCACCTATAACAGCAATATCAAAGTCAACTATGTCCGTACCTGGAATGCCAAAGCACCAGATACAGGCAGTGCTAGCCTGGTCACCCGTGTCCTTAAAGACGTTCAGCAAACTACCGCTTACTTCGATGGCCTGGGCCGTCCCCTGCAAACCGTCGTAAAGCAAGGTTCACTGACTACCGGCAGCAGCCCGGTTGATCTCGTCAGCCCGGTGATCTATGATGAATTTGGAAGAGAAAAGTATAAATACCTGCCCTTTGCTGCCAACAATGCCGGCAGCAATGGTTCCATCAGTGATGGTCTTTTCAAGCTCAATCCTTTCCAGCAACAGGTGCAGTTTTACAATGCGCAGCTAACCGGTCAATCCGGTGAAACCAACGTAGGAAGTAACAGTCTCAACTGGGCCTATAGCCAAACCGCCTTCGAAGCTTCCCCGCTCAACCGGGTACAGGAATCCTTTGCGCCCGGCAGCAGTTGGGTGGGTTCAACTGCACGGTCCGCTGAAAACGACCGGCGTTCGGTAAAAGCCAAATACCTGATCAATACGATTGCCGACAGTGTGCGGGTCTGGACAGTTACTGATGTGGCTAATGACTGGGGCACCTATGCCACCGCTGCCATCTATACGGCAGGAGAACTCTATAAAAACATTACGGTGGATGAGCATAGCAAACAGATAGTGGAATTCAAAGACAAAGAAGGCCAAGTCATCTTGAAAAAAGTACAGCTCACTGCCACAGCCGACAATGGCAGCGGTAGCGGGCATACCGGTTGGCTCTGTACCTACTACCTTTATGATGATCTTAACCGGCTGCGTCTGGTTATCCAGCCGCGTGGTGTGGAGTACCTGCTGGCAGCAGCCTGGAGCAACAGTTCCCTGATCAATCAGGCATTGCCCAACCTTTCCTTCCGGTATGAATATGATCAACGCGGCCGCATGGTCCGCAAGAAAGTACCCGATGCCGGCGAGGTTTGGATGGTCTACGATGCCCGCGATCGTCTGGTGCTTAGCCAGACCGCTCAAATGCGCAGCCGCAAGCAATGGCTCTATACCCAATACGATGAACTCAACCGGCAAATAGCCACCGGCCTCATTCCCGATAATACCAACTATAATAACTACACTTATCACCAGGTCCGGGCTGATACCAGCACCAGCTATCCCAACCTGAACAATTATACCGAAGAAGAGCTTACCCGCAACTTCTATGATGACTATACCTGGCGCAGCAGTTATAGCAATCCACTTAGTGACACCTACAATACTTCCTACAATACCTACCTGCAAACTGCCTCCAATACTACCTGGCCCTACCCGCAAGCCAATGTGCAAACGAGCCTTACCAAAGGCCTGCTTACCGGTACCCGGGCCAAGATCGTGGGTAGCAGCAATACCTATCTCTACACGGTGAACATCTATGATGAAAAAGGACGTGTGATACAAACGCTGGCCACCAACATGGCCAGCGGAGAAGAACATTCCACTACCCAGTACACTTTCAGTGGTCAGCCCCTGGTCATTGTACTCAGAACACGCAAGGCAGGTTCCAACAACCCGCAAACCCATGTGGTAGCTACCACGATGACCTATGATGACCTGGGCCGCGTATTGACCATCAAAAAAGACCTGCATTCCTTCTTTAACAATACCAATCAGCATCTCTACAAACCGCAGCAGGTCATTGTCCAACATGAATACGATGCCCAGGGGCAATTGAAAACAAAAAAACTCCTGCCCACCGGTGGCAGTGGTGGCGGGCCCCTGGAAACCCTTTCCTATGATTACAACATCCGGGGCTGGATGCTGGGCACCAACCGGAGCTATGCCAAAGACACCAACAGCACCACCAGCCATTTTGGCTTTGAGCTGGCTTATGATAAAAATGCCCTTGCTGTCAATAACCTTACCGACAACTATGCCGATACGCTCTTCAACGGCAATATTGCCGGTATGCTCTGGAAAAGCGCCGGTGACAGCCGTGTACGCCGCTACGACTTCACTTATGATGCCGTGAACCGACTTACCAATGCTTATTTCAAACAATTCACCGGCAGCGGTTTTAACCTCAATGCCGGCGTAGACTTCAGTGCTACTGGCCTCAGCTATGATGTCAACGGCAATATTCTCAGCATGAACCAGCGGGGATTAAAAGCCAATAAATCGGAGACTATTGACAGCCTTGTTTATAATTATCTGGACTATTCCAACAGGCTGAAAAACGTCATAGACCACTTCAATGACACGGCTACCACGCTCGGCGACTTCCGCGCATCGGCCAAATATGTGAATGACCTGGGGGCTCCCAAAAACACCAATACCACCGATTATGGATACGACGTGGATGGCAGCCTGGTCAAAGACCTCAACAAAAACCTGGGCGATGCCAGCAATAATGGCATCGTGTACAATCACCTGAACCTGCCTGCTTCCATCCTTGTCAAAAAAGCAGGGGGAGGCAATAAAGGCCTCATCCAATATTACTACGACGCTTTTGGCATTAAACTCCGTAAAGTGGTTTCGGACAGCAGCGTCAATCCGGTTAAAGTCACCACCACTACCTACCTCGGCGGCTGCGTGTATGAGAATGACACCCTGCAATTCATCGGTTATGAAGAAGGGCGGTTGCGCTATGTAAAAAGGCGTTTCCTGAGTGGGGACACTGCCTACCAGTTCCAGTACGACTTCTTCCTTAAAGACCACCTGGGCAATATACGCATGGTGCTTACGGAGCAAACCGACACCGCGCATTACATAGCTACCCTGGAAGCAGCTTACCGGGCCAAGGAAAATCAACTGTTTTACAACATTCCGCAAACCAACTATTCCAAAGCATTGGTGCCGGGTGGTTATCCAACAGATAATACGACTGTACCCAATGACTCACTGGCCCGTACCAATGGCAGCAACAATAAAATAGGTCCGGCCATTGTGCTGAAGGTCATGAGTGGTGATAAAGTAGATATTGCTGTGAAAAGCTTTTACCTGGGCAGCGGCGCCGGCAGTGGCACCAATGATCCCATAGCCGACATCCTCACCTCGCTGGCCACCGGTATAGTAGGAATGGCCGGTGAAAGCAAGGGTACTCTTTCAGCATTGGGCAACAGCGGCAGTAGTCCGCTGCTGGGAGCTTTAAACAGCTTCCGCAATGAGGAAAATGCCACACCTTCAAACAAACCCAAAGCCTACCTGAACTGGATATTGCTCGATGAGCAGTTACAATACGTATCTGCCAGCAGCGGCGCTGATCTGATAAAAGACACCGGTAATATCTACGCCCTCACCAGCGGCGGACTGGTCACTATGACCAGGAACGGATTTTTGTATATTTACGTCAGCAATGAAACCCAAAACCGGGATGTGTTCTTTGATAACCTGAGCGTACAACATTACACTGGCCCTATTACCGAGGAAACCCACTATTATCCGTTTGGGCTTACCATGGCAGGGATATCATCAAAAGCCTTAAAGCCAAGCTACGTTGAAAATGATAAAAAGTATAATGGAATAGAGTTTGAGGGCGATATGGGATTGGAGGTATATGATGCTCAACTCCGGGAGTTAGATCCCCAAATGGGACGTTGGTGGCAAATAGACCCGAAGACAGAAAATATGGAGATGTGGTCTCCGTATGCTTCTAACTATGATAACCCCATTAGATATAGTGATCTGCTGGGAGATGAAGGTGAAGAATGTTGTCGTGGTCTTAGATTGGCTCTGGCTTCAGGCGCAGGTGCTTTGAACGGTCTTCTCAATGGCTTGACGTTTGGTGCATGGTCTACTAAACCTATTAGTTCTACACAGTATACTGATGAAGAACTGGCGTATTACAATAAAGCAGTGCAAGTAGGTCAACTATCAACTCTACCCACGTCAATGATGATAAACCCGCTATCCCCTCTATCACTTTCGACGGAAGGGTCTGCTGTTTCATTAACTCCAACAATACCTTTATTTTCCCCTGCTACCCCTGGTGATAGGGTTAATAGCAGCTCTAGTGAAGACCCTGCAGAGAGTAGTTCAAATAGCGCAAGTGAAAAGTCCCCTTACGATATAGGTAAGGAAGGAATGGACGCTACTGGACTTAAACAAAATACGACAAGAATACCTTCTGCTACAGAAACTGCTCAGTATCGTGTTCCTGATGTATTGACAGATAATACAATTGCCGAAGTAAAAAATGTTAAAAAGCTTTCATTGTCCAATCAAATCAAAGATTATATAGCGTATAGCCAAGAAAAAGGATTGATACTGGACTTGCATGTACGACCTACTACTGTTCTAAGCAAACCATTGCAACAGAAGATAGTTGATGGTAGTATAAATTTAAAAATTTTACCAAAATAGTTTTCAATATGAAAGCAAATGATTTAATAAAACAGCTTGAGCAAAATCCTGAATATATAAAAAAACAGAAAGAACAAGAAGCGCATTTAAAGGAAAGGTTTGCTCAAATAAGTCAAATAGAAGCATCATGTATTATGGATATACAGGCTAATGGCTTTACTGATATTAGTACACTTTCGGATTTACTGCAGTTAAAACAAGCAAACAAAAAGCTTATAGGATTATTACTTAAGTGGTTGCCTGAAATAAACAACCAATATAATTCCCAGGAAATGATTGTAAGAGGATTAGCAATGACTAAGGAGTCTTTTGACGGGGCTGTATTGGTGAAATTGTTTGATAATAGTGGCAGTTCATTTAACTTGAAATGGGCTATCGGCAATACTATTGCAAGTGCCAAAGTCGAGAATATTACACAATGGCTTGAAAATAAACTAACAGATGGAGAACAACCAAAGGAAAATGAGATGTTAGTCTATGCGGCTATTAGATATTTCCCTTATAGCAAGTCAAATATTCTTTTAAGGAAGTTGTTTTCTTGTTTTCCTTTGCAGGTCGCAGATGCATTTACTTATATTGGCACAAATGATGACTTGACTTTTTTGAAAGAACAACAAGAAAAATATAAAGGTGTTGTAAGGACTCGAATTGGAGCTGCGATTAAGAAACTGAGTAAAAAAATATAAGTTATAAGATGAGCGGCAAATCGCTTGCATTACTGTTAGTGCCCCTATTACTGGCGGTAAAGGGAGCCGCGCAGGAGCCTGAAGTGAGGTATCAACAGGTTATTAGTTACCTGAAAAATAACCTGGGTGACACCTCATTTAATGTGAGCCCGATCATTCAGCCGCTGGGAGTAGGACTTTTTCAAGATGAGCCCGACAGCGATTCTTGTCTCCGCTCTATAGTAGATTCCTATTTTGTGGATAAGAGCCGCAGGCATCAATTATACTTTCAGCCCTACAAAGTTGAAAGCATAGTTAAATATGCTGAGAACGCAGGTGTTAAAGAAAGATATGTCACTTTCTCCAGGCCAGAAAGTAATTTTTTGGTTATAGAAATGAGAACCGGAAATATGAATTGGACCGGCTTAAATACCCCTTACTTTGGTGAGGCTTTGGTTTACCTGTTCCTGTTCAGTAATAAAAATAAAATATTAAAAGTATATACCAGTAAAGCTATTTACAATTAAGTGATATAGCAGGGAAAATACAACACAGAATGAAATTATTGAACTTATTTTCCAAACGAACCACAAAAGATTTATCCGAAGCTGCACTATCGCCACATTTTCGTGACCAGGTAAGAAAAGCAATCCAGCTTTTGGGCCAAAGTGAAGGTTCTTTAGACAATAAAGAGGTTTTACAATTATTCAATGACAACAGTATGACGAGCCAGGAAGCAGAGGAAATTATGTTGTTTTTACCGATCGCTTTCGTTAGAAAGATGTTGCCCAATATGAAATGGCCTGAAACTTATATTGAGCTCATAGGTCAAAAGCGAAGTAATGAAGAAAAAAAATATTCTGGGACAAAGTCTTTTGTAATTATCTGGGAAGAAACGAATGATTATTATAACAATGCACCCGAAAAGAATACTGTACTCAAAATTGCTGGACGAAGTGCTGAATTCCACGTTATCAACAAATTACTTTTGGGCAACCCTGGCATGAAAGCAGAAGAAATAAAGTTAAGTAAAGCCTCAATAATACGGTCCCCAACTGGCTCCTAACTATCTAAGCATACAGATTACTTAGATACTGTCTGTCGATTTTGTTATCTTGTGTCGCCGCAATTTCCTGCCCCTGTGCACAACCCAATAGGCAGAATCTGCGGGGAATAAAATAATACATTGTAATGGTAAGATTTATTGTTTTATACTTTATAGGCATTTTCTTTATGTGGTTTGCCTTATCCCGCTTTCTGGTTTTTGCAATACCTAACTTGTTTGATATAAATTTGGCAGTAATGCAATCCAATGATTATATTAAGTATACTGTTAGACTACTATTGGCATTTACGTTTGGCTTTTTCTATATTAATTTTAAGATGAAGCAAGATGACCATACGGGGTTTTCAAAAAGAATAATTATATGTAATATTATTTCAGTTATAGCAATAGTTATTACCATCTTTTGTGAGGCTTCATATCAACACTTTGTTGACCAAAAGCAGACAATCTATTTCTCATCTCTTTCAAAACTCTGGATAGTTTTTCCATTGCAAATTATAAGCATAAGCATATTACGGAAATATGGCTTCCGGAATCAGCAGGTAAAATGGTTCTAAAGCCCTGCAGAAGACCGTTACCTGTACTATCCCTTATTATGGCAAAGGCAATTACTTAGATACTGCCTGTTGATTTTGTTATCTTGTGATACTGCAGCGTCCTGCCTCTACACACAAGCCCGGCGCAGGCAGAGACACGGGAAAAATAAACGCTGTCATCCAAGTGGTAGAATCAGTTTATTTCGATGCATTTGGTCGCATACATTACTCTCAATAATAATAACAATAATGGTAAGCAGGAATATAATAATGATTATACTAGTTCTACAGGCATGTATTTCTGAGAACAAAAAGAAGTTGATTAAACATGATATAACAACGAAAAGTGAAGACTATTTGGATATCAATTTATTTACTTTAGATGGCATAAAAAAGATTGATAATCCTCAAGGATATCCCTATATTAAAATAGCGAACATTAGTGATTCAGAAATAAACATAACATATCACGCATCTGATAGTATACGTTTTATCCGTAAATACTCAAAGGAATTCGATTATTGGACAGGGAATTATGATATTGAAGGAGACACGACTAACTATAAAATGTATGAGTATATAAAGAATGATCGGATAATTAAGCTAATATCTGAAATTATACCGGGCAAAGATCAGGTCATAGTCAATATATCTGTATTACAGAATAACAAAGAAATAAGTTATGAATACTATAGTGGTATTAATAAAAAGCCTAGTATTGATGTAGCAGACATAATGCATGAAAACAAACCTCAAAGAATAATAACCAAGGAGATATACAATGAGAAAGGAATACTTAAAATTGTTGAAAAATGCACCTTTAACCAAACCAATACACCATTTAACGTGAACGAAGTATGTTATAAAATTGGTGATCGGTCTTATTTTTGGTGGTGTTATTTTGGTTCTCCTGATTATAAAATCAATTGCCCATAAGGTTCATTATCTTGCAATGTCGCAGCATCCTGCCCTATGCACAAGGCCAATAGGCAGAGGCACTTCGGAAATGAATACACCTATGTTCAAATTATCATCTTTCATAAAGTTAATAGCAGGCTTCTGTTGTGTATATTGTTTATCTTGTAATGATCATGACAGGCCTGATAATACAGCTATTACCAAAGACGATAAGCAATTGCATATCGTCATTAACAGCCCGTATTCATGCTATAATGAGATTAATTTGGACAACACTGGTGCAGGAATAAGTATATTCGGGTTTCGTAACTCAAATCACCCTGATAGAATAAAAAGTAAGAAAGATTTCTTGATCAGTTCAGAAAACGATAAAAAAAGAATTAATGAAATAATCAATAACATATCCTCCCGATCGCCTATAAGTTCGCCCTATATGGATGACGGGTATCGTTTTATTCTAACAATAAATGATAAGCAATATATTGATGTGTATGGAGAAGATAGTTTACTAAATCATGCCTTGAAAATTTTAGCTCCCTACATTCAGAATGATGCAAATAACGAGTGTGATTTTTTTACCTTATTCAAGCGAACTCTATAATAAAACCGGCGGAGATACCCCATTTTTGGTGGAGCTATTTTGGTTCTCCTGATTATAAAATCAATTGCCCATAAGGTTTCATTATCTTGTACTATCGCAGCGTCCTGCCCCTACACACAAGCCCGGCAGGCAGAGACACTGCGGGGAATAAAAGGTGCGCAATTTAACATGTACAACGACTTTTTTCCCGGCACGGGTGATCAGTTCGATAGATGGAGTACCGGCGGAGGATCGGCCCAGGCTACTGCTGCCGACGGTAGTGTTATCACGGTTGGAACAGATGTTTATACAGGTGCAAGATTGCCCAATGAACCAGGACAGACAACCAGTCCTACCACTTCTGACGGCATATATTTTGAACAGGAACCTTATCAAATGGCATTGAATAACGGACAAACGAATAGCAAAACAACAGGGCCGACAGGGTTTAACGCGGTCTCAACCGGAAAACAAAACATGTATTCACAAAACAGTATTCATGATCTTAGAAAAGAAGCAAGGTTTCTGTCTTTGGCCATTGGCCTGTAAGTATGGGATCGCTATATTGCTATTTTGCAGTTGCTCGTCGGTAAAATACACTAAAATGATCCCTGGGCAACCGCTTCCCTACTATTATAGTTTAAGTCGTGAAGAGGATAAGCAACCGCTCATCAATATTGATACCAACGTTATTTACGTATATGAAGCAGACCTTTTCAGGAACTATCAAAGCGGCAAAGCTGAACTCGTACACACGTATAAGTTTATCAAGTTTGAGGGAAGCAGGATTGGATTCTACAGCAGTAGCAGCCGGGAGCCAATATCCTCAATCAATCTTGAAAACATCGGAGGTAGTTATTGTTATTTCAAAGTCAGCGGCGATGAACTGGAACTCGAAATCTATGATGCAATGGCAAAAAAGTTTTTGATCTGGTATGGGAAGATATACGCAGACAGAATCCATTTTTACAGGGAGAAATTAAAAGTCTTTACCGGAGGCACTGGCGAATTGGATATCACTTATTACAAGAAGCCAATTAAATATCCCCGGCGATTGGTTTGGCCGGAATGATCATAGTAAAGGCGCATTTCACTAAATCCCCAACTGGCGCAAAGAGATACAGCCACGGTCATGTGCCTGGTGTCCTTGTGCCCCATCACGTCATCACATACTCTCCCCAGGGATAACCAGTAATCGTTTCATTATATCGTCGCCGGTATTCCTTTTCCCGTTCTCGCCAGTCAAGCAGGTGGCGTGACAGCTTTTTTACCGGTTTTGCTTCCAGCAGATCCCGTAAGGTACTCCTGATGCGCCGTGAGCGACGGCGGTGAGGTGCTTTCAGGACTGTTATTGCAGGCTCCTGCACCGGTATTGCTGTGCCAGTATATTGTTTGGTAAGATAAGCGATGATGTCTTCTTCCTTCCATTGGTACTTCAGCCAGGTCATGGCTTCCCCGGTGAGTTTGCGGTACAGGCTGTGTTGCTTCCTGTCGGCCGGCACCAGCGCATACACCGCAGAACCGATGCGGGAAGCTTTGGCCAGCAGGGCGGCATATTGCATGGTCTTGCGGAAAGCCGGGTCTTTCTTCACCCTTTCACCAGTGAGCGAGCTACGGGAACGCAAAAAGTACCGCCCATACATCTTATAGATGCAGAAGGTATCAAAGGTACCCGTTACCGGTGGTATGGTGTCGTAGCGCGCCATGCAATACATTATGCCTAAAATTAATAAATAAGGGCCTACCGGGGAATACCCTGAAGTAGGTAAAAATGCCTTTTGGTGAACGCAGAGTCCCCTTCGGGAGACTCTGCTGGGAAGTCATGGGCATCCAGTAAGCCTTGCCATCCTTGTGTGAACCTTGTGTCATCCTGGTAGGTTAAAGCGCACTCACCACATAGCTGGTACAAGGTTTACAGAACTTTTGCAGAAGGATAAGGCCAGCATAATCAATTAATCAGCCACATTAAAAGAGCATACTAACCTGACACTAAGGTCCATTTATAAAAGCATCGAGCCCCTCCCAAGCTAAGCGTATGCAATACACACTAAGTCCTTCACCCACCTCTCCCTCCTAATCCTTAAAGCCTAAATAGTTCAGGCTCAGGCTATGCAAACGGTTGCAACAGCTATCTTAACCAACTCTCCTATGCTAAATGGTTTTAGTAAGGGTAAAATATGTTAAGAACCAGTCAACATCGGAGTAAGATTATCTAGTAGGTACTACTACCTTTAGGGCAAAACCAAATAAAACTGCTAATGATGAAAAAGCTCTTTTTATCATGTGCATTACTATGCTTGTTTTTGCTAATGCAAGGACAGGAAGTAATGATCACCGGCATCATCACCGATGCCAAGAACGAACCGCTGCAAGGTGTCAGTATCAAGATCAAAGGCACCGACAAGGGAGTCACGACCAACGACAGGGGCTTCTTCTCTATTCCCACCAAAATCAATGCAACGCTTGAGATCTCTTCAGTGGGTTACGCGCCTCAAACTATCAAGATTACCAACGAAAAGCCGCTTTCCATTAAGCTGGCTGAATCCAACAGCGCCCTCGCCGAAACAGTGGTCATCGGTTACCAGAAAGTAACGCGTAAGAAAAACACGGCTGCCATTTCCAGTATCACAGGGAAGGAATTGGCCAACCTACCGGCTTCCAGCTTTGATCAGTTGTTGCAGGGACGGTTATCCGGTGTGAATGTGCAGAATTTCAGTGGTGCACCCGGCGCTACTCCCTCTGTAAGCGTGCGGGGAAGCTCTCTCATTACCACCTCTTATGACGAAAATACTGTGTTGAATAGTCCTTTATATGTAGTAGACGGTGTACCCCAACCTACCGAAACCTATGTTGGTCCCGGTACCGGTACCGGCCTCAACTACCTCGGTGGTGTAAACCCTAATGATATTGAGTCTATTGACGTATTAAAAGATGCGTCCGCCGCTGCCATCTATGGTTCACGCGCCGCCAATGGCGTTATCCTCATCACCACCAAAAAAGGCCGCACAGGCGCTCCCAAAGCAGTGGTATCAGGTTATTTCGGTATTGTGCAACGTCCCAAACTGCGTGATGTAACCCTGGGCACTGAAGAAAGAAGGGCCAAGCTGAGGATCCTGCAGAAACAACTGGACTATAACCAGCAAAGAGGATTGCCCTACTTACTCACCGATAGTCTCAACCCGGCTTTCAATGGCAATACCGACTGGCAGGACATGTTCTACCAATCCGGTAATGTTAAAAGCGCTGATCTCAGCCTGAGCGGCGCCAGCGAAGGCGGTACCAACTACCGCTTCAGCACCAGCTATTATGATGAAAAAGGTATCATCAAAGCCACCGGTTTTAAAAGGTATACCATGCGCCTGAACCTGGGCGCACGCACCCTCGGCGGCAGGCTGGAGATCAATCCCATCATCAACTATTCCCGTACCGATAAAGCACGCGGCAACGGTGATGGCAACAGTCCCATCAGCCTCGGAGCCGGCAATATGCCTTCTTCCCTCTTCAACCTGGACCCCAATAAGAAAGCATTCCTGTTGGGCCAATATGAGGATAACCTCGACAAAAACGTCGCCAACCAACTCAACTTTACATTAAACCTGTCTCTCGCCATCAACAGCCATTTAAGGCTCACTTCGCTCACTTCCTACATCTACAAAAACTCCCGGCGCGATTACAACCGCACCAATGAGTTGCAAAATGGTAACGGCAACTATTCCTACACATTCACCGATAATGAGGTGAACATCCTTACCTCCAACTACCTCAGCTATGTAAACTCCTTTGGCAAGCACAACCTTAGTGTGGTGGCCGGCCAGGAAATGACCTATGATCAATACCAGAACACCCAGGCATCCGGTTATGGCGGCGCCTCTGACCAGATACAGGTAGTGCAGGGCTTCCAGCAACTGAAAATAGGTGCATATTCCGACTACCAGGCTTATGGACTCTTGTCCTACTATGGCCGCATGGCGTATGATTTTAATGGCAAATACCTGTTTTCCGGTAGTGTACGTACAGATGGCTCCTCCCGCTTTGGTGAAAATAACAAATGGGGCTTCTTCCCATCCGCATCAGCAGCCTGGATATTGACTGAAGAACCCTGGATGAAAAACATAGCCAATACTTTCTCCATGATCAAGCTGCGCGCCAGCCTTGGTACTTCCGGCGCTCTGCCCACTGAGAACTACCTCCAGTACAACCTGTACGATGTGAACTCCGTTCCCTTTAATGGCAATGGCAGCGGAGGTACCTACAACTCCATCACAGCCGTTATCCCCAACTTCTATAATGGCGCCGCCCAGAAAGGATTGAGCTGGGAAAAGTCAAAACAATGGAATATAGGTACCGATATAGAAGTGATGAATGGAAAATACTCAGCATCGATTGACCTCTATAATAAAGAAAACTCTTTCGGGTTATTTTCAGTACTGCTTCCCGTAACGTCGGGCTATGATGTAGCGAAGACCAATTCCATCGGCGTAAGGAACTACGGTATAGAGCTGACCCTCGCCGCCAACCTGCTGCCCCAAAAGAGTGAGCTCAAATGGTTCAGCCGCCTCAACATTGCCTACAACAGGAACAAGATCATGAACCTGCCTAATGGTGGCCGTGACCTGATATTGAGCGGTGACCGCTTTGATAAATCCCATATCCTTTCCGTAGGCAGTCCGATCAACGCCTTCTACCTGTACAAAACGCTGGGAGTATATGCTACCGATGCAGATGTTCCCGTGAATCCCTATACAGGCGCCCGCTTCAGAAGCGCCAATGGTGAGTATAAAGCCGGTGACTTCCAGTTTGCTGACCTCGATGGCGATTACCTCATTGATCTCTTCAATGATGGCCTCAACCCGGATAAAGTACCTGTAGGAGATCCCAATCCGAAGATCACAGGCGGCTTTACCAACAACTTCACCTGGAGAAACTTCTCGCTCGGTGTGTTCTGTACCTTCACCTTCGACAGGGATGTATTGAACCTCTTTAAATCGGATCGTTTTGCCAACTCACAGGATGGAGATCCTTATAACAACTTTGTAAGATTTTCTATTCCAGATCTCAATAAGCTTAATATCTGGCGCGAACCGGGCGATAAAGCAGAATACGCCAAATATGACCTGGGTACTTATCGCTATTATTATACCAGCGCCCAAACTTTCTTCCTGGAAAAAGGTGATTATTTCAGGATCAAAAGCGTGATACTGGGTTATGAACTTCCCCGCAACCTCCTGAGCAGGTTTAAAATTGACCGCTTCAAAGTCTTTGGCGTGATAGACAATGTGGCCATGTTCCAGCGCTCAAAAGACCTGCCCGATGCCGAGGCTGTAAACTCCTATGGCGAATATAATGGGGCCGGCTATCCTATCCCCAAAAAATTCACGCTCGGTCTGGAAGTTCAATTTTAATCTAAACGCATAAAAAGAAAAGCATGAAACGCAACTTATCAATATATAGCATCCTGCTCCTGTTTGTATGTATCCTGACAGGCAGTTCGTGCAAAAAGATACTGGAACAAACACCCAGGAACGCTCCCTATGACGAAGTGTTCTGGCAAACGGGCCGTGATTATTCAAGCGCCATCGCAGGCAATTATGCCCTTTTAAGGAAAACCCTTACCGATAAAAACAACCGTTACTATATGTACGGTGATGCCATTGCCAAGAATTACTTTACCATTGATTATACCGGCGATGGACTGGAAGGCATCCAGAATGGAGACTTCACCTTTAAATACAATGTGACCAGTCTGGCCGACTGGACACTGTTTTACAAGACCATCACCATGAGCAATCTTATCCTTGCTAAGCTCAATAAGTCGACCGATGCAGACTTCAGTGATGTGGACGGAGATATCCAGAAGTTTAAGAACAAAATAAAAGGACAAGCGCTCTTTATCCGGGCCCTTACCTACTTTCAAATGACAAAAGTATGGGGCGACGTACCCCTGGTGATCGAATCTTATTCCGATCCCCTTACAGCGCCTCACCTTCCCCGCACACCGGCAGCAGACGTACTGAAGCAGATAGAAAAAGATGGTAAAGAAGCAGCCGCATTGCTAGACTGGGGCTACACTGAAAAATCAGAAAGAGCCGTAACCGCCAACAGGGGCTCTGTTTACGCCCTGCTCACCCACCTGTACCTGTGGCGCGCCACCATGACCAATGTCAACTCCAATATCCCCAATGCAGAGGACGTGAACAGTGCAGATACCACGCTTACTAAGTTACTGGCGCAGGGAGGTTATTCCTACACCGATACATCCAATTATTACATGACCTTTATCGGTCGCAACAATACCACCACCTCTTCCGAAGGCATCTTCCAATTGTATATGGACGACAGAACACAGGAAGGCTCTAACGCGCATATTGGCCTGGAGTTTCTGCGTGGTGAAGAATATGTAGCCTATTTTGGTAACAATGCCCGTTTTTGGGTACCCACTGCCTATTTCAATAATAATTACAGGTTTTGGTATTGGAATCCCAATGCAGGTACTTCGGGCGAATGGCAACAGGTTGTAGACACCTTAGATTTACGCTACCGTAAAAATTTTGATTACGTTCACAGCAATGAGCCCATGTGCCGCAAGTATAGCAATGTGGTGTACCGCAATCCCGGCCAGCACCTCGATGCGTACCTCAGCAATGACATGGTCATTTTCCGCTACTCAGATATGAAATTATTACAGGCTGAAATAGCCCTTTATAAAAATGACCTTGCTACTGCTATACAGGTGATCAACGATTTCCGTGACAGGAATGGCGCCGATCCTTATGTTTATAACCGGGTGGATAACAGCTATACCCGTGATGACCTGATGTATGAATATATAAAGGAAAGAGGAAAGGAATTATATGTGGAAGGCCATATCTTCTACGACCTGCTCAGGACAAGGCAATATCCCAACTTTGTTGACTGGCTTACAGAAGACAGGTTTGCCAAGAAAGGTTTTTACTGGCCGATAAACCCTGGCCTCTTCAAAGAAAACAGGTTCCTCGTACAAACATCTTATTGGCTCGGC
Organism: Paraflavitalea devenefica; assembly: GCF_011759375.1. Classification (NCBI taxonomy): domain Bacteria; kingdom Pseudomonadati; phylum Bacteroidota; class Chitinophagia; order Chitinophagales; family Chitinophagaceae; genus Paraflavitalea; species Paraflavitalea devenefica. The sequence goes on from NZ_JAARML010000006.1 coordinate 51,630, forward strand.
AAGATCTAAACCGGTATTTAACTCAATAATTACTTATTATGAAACATATTACAATATCACTACTCATACTTGTTATCGCCGGCAGCCTGGTATCCTGCAACAAGAATGACTACAAGGTAGATGGAGGTACGCATAATGCCAAGGTCAATATGACCACTTATGATTACCTGAAATCAAAGCCCCAGTTCTCTTCCCTGGTACACCTGATAGACAGGGCAGGATTAAAAGACGCTGTTAATGGCAATATTACCTTCTTTGCCTGCACCAATTACAGCGTGGATGAATTTGTAAAGGCCCGCTACAACCGGAGGGCTATAGAGCTGAATGATGAAAACATTATTTACACGCTCGACAGCCTGCCCCTGCAGGAAATAAAAGACTCCCTGAAAATGTATATGTTCACCGGCGACCTGGGCCGGGATAAACTGACCATTGAGGGGAAGTACTACCAAAACCTGCTGGGCACCATTCCCAATGTATCCTTTTACATCAAGCTCAGAAGGACCCAGGATTATGGCTCTTATCTTGACCATGTGGATTATATCAACTTTACCAAAGTCATTGGAACCCGGGATGCGACAGTGGCCGACCCCACTACCATCCCCGATCAGGAAAAGGATATGAGCTACGACTGCCAAACTACCGGTATTATTACCACTACCGGTATCATTCATGTCATGAGTGATTGGCACCGTTTGTTCTTTAACACGGAAAAACTACCTAGTTAATAGCACAAAATATTATTATCACTTTCTTATACAAGCATATTATCATGAGAAAAATAATAACCTCACTACTGGTCGCTATCATTATCATCGCCGGTTGTAAAAAAATACAGGAAGGCTTCCTCAGCGATACCATGCGCTATATTGACAAAAACGTCTACTGCCTGCGTGGCATGCCCCTGGTTCAATCCCAGCCCATCAACATTGATGGCTCCACCCCACCCATCACCTTTGAAATGCAAAACCTGCGCACTGAAAGCGACGGCAAACCTGCACCAAAGGAATTTTTTGAGAAATATGATGTGCTGATGTTCAAACCAGGTATGACATTTGACATCAATACAGATACTACAGTAGCCGAACTCGACAAAAAGCGGGAATGGAGAAAGGTTCCTCCGATGGAGTTTAATACCGTTAGCGGACAGATCAGCTTCAACCGCGGATCTGTGAATATCCCCCAGGGTAAATATACTTTTGACCTGAAGGCCACCAATGTAAAAGGTACCAAAGTATTCCCGGCATTCGCTACGATCAATATTGTAAACCCCCTTCCGGAAGACATCTTTGTGCAGGAAGACAATGTAGCCAATGCCTTTCACGATGTAACCGGTGCAGTAACGGCCCAGAAAAACCCCAAGCTCACCTTCACCAAGGTATCCAATGACGGCGCCAGGATCATCCTGAAGCTGACCGACAAGAACGGCAAGCCTTTCAATCCCAAAGCTGGCGAGATCATCAGGCGCGGCGACCGCCCCACTTTTGAGAACTATGCCCGTTTTAATCCCGTTGTCTTTACCGATACCGCCATGATCTGTGATTTTGAGGTAGCGCCTTTCCCGCTGGCCAGGTATGTAACACCTACTACCGACTGGGGGCACCTGATCTATTACCGCATTCCCAGCCAGTTTGTCAACATAGATGGTTTTACACCGGCCATGTATTCCGTTAACCCCCGTTTTGCTTTTTCCCTGAAAATGGAAGGCACTTATATCATAGAGCTGCGGTTCACCGATGTGACCAAAACCAATTAACGACGTTATAGATTACGCAATGATCTATTGAACATCCATGCCCTAACACTACTGTATCCATGTTCCCCGTAAATGCATCCCGCTTAGGTGGGATGCATTTTTTTTGCTATACAGAACCTGCACAGTATTAATTTACCGTTATCACATGCAGGCTACTTATTATATGATGACATCTTGTTTAAATATTTAAAAATTAAATAGGTACGTTTATAATAAACACCAATTTATTCCCGTTTAGAGATAAGAAAGTCCAATATTGGGAACCAAATAATCAATAACCATGTTACAATTCAACACTGCATCCCGGGAAAAATCACTGCCATCTCACCTATCCTATCAACCGGTGGCTGCGCCATAACCTTATCCTCTGCGTCACAGAGCGTCCCTGTTATCACCGCACCCAACATTCCGAAAACTCACGTTTGCTTGTCATCATCTCTTTTAGTCAGTCATTGCATCAGGTAATTATTACCAGGTGTTAGTGACAGATCAAAATATTTAAGTAAAATCTAATATCGGATAAAACCCATGACCCGGTTAAGTCTATCCTATCCTTTAGTACTATTATTATGTACCATCATGCTGGCCAGCTCCTGTGGCACGAATAAGAATATCCCCTACTTTAAGGACATTCCGGATTCCCTGTACGGGTCGCCCAAAAGCATTCCCAGTTTTGCTTTTAAAGATCCGCTCATCCAGGCCAATGATATCCTGCAGATCTCTATACTAACCCTCGATCCGCAGGTCAACAATATCCTCACTGCCGCCAACAGTACTTCCTATGCCGTACAGCCCGGCAGCGCCAACCTGCCGGCCACAGCCAGTGCTGTAACCGGCTTCCTCGTAGATAAGAACGGCATGGTAGAACTTCCTGTCATTGGGAAGATCCAGGTAGCAGGCCTTACCACCGCCGTCGCCAGGGATACTATTCACAACAAAGTGGCTGCCTTCTATAAAGACCCGGTGGTGAATGTGCGCTTTGCCAATTTCAACATCACGGTACTGGGTGAAGTAGCCCGGCCGGCCACTTACGTAGTGCCCAGCGAAAAAGTAAGCATCCTCGATGCCATCGGCATGGCAGGCGACCTCACCATCTTCGGAAAAAGGGAAAATGTTTTATTGATCCGGGATTCCATGGGCGCCAAACAGGTAGTGCGTTTTGACCTCAACTCTTCTTCCACCCTCTTATCGCCTTACTTCTACCTGCGGCAGGGCGATGTAGTATATGTGGAACCCAATAAATCAAAAGTGGCTTCTACCGATGCAGTAAGAACAAGGAACCTGACACTGGCCGCTTCCGGTATTTCATTATTGATCGTTATCCTCACCCGTTTATAAGTAACCCATGCAAACGACCTTACCATATAAACCTATCAATAACGAAGAGCAGGAAGCCGAACAAGGCACCCTCTTTTTCAGGAAGATCGTCACCAAATTCTTTGGCCTGTGGCCCTGGATGATCATATCGGTAGCGGTGTGCGTGGGACTTGCTTTTGTATACCTGAAACTATCTTTCCCCGCCTACCGTATACACGCTTCTGTACTGGTGCAGGACGATAAAAAGAGCACCAACTTCGGAGAAGCCGGCCTGCTGGAAGATTTTGGCCTGTTGGGCAAAAGCACCGTAGACAATGAAGCAGAAATATTCAAAAGCAGGGCGCTCATGGAAGAAGTGGTCAAAAAGCTGCAACTGAATACCAAATACTTTGTATCCGGGAAAGTAAAAACCACAGAGATCTACCATACCAGCCCGGTGACCCTCCGGTTCCTTAAAGTCCTGCAGGATACCTCATTCGCTCCCGCGCAATACCAGTTGAGGTTCAGCAAAAGTAGCGTTACCAATTTCACCTTGTCTGCCGGGGAACAAAAATATACAGGCCGCCTGGGCGATACCCTGCACCTTCCGGAAGGAGATGCTGTCGTAACACCAGGCCCCGGTTTTGCCAAATGGCAGGCCGACCTGCCGCTGACCATTACCATCACGCCCCTCGATAATGTAGTACAGCAGTACATGGCCGCTATGAAAGTAGAGATCCCCAACAAGCAGGTAAGCGTGATCTACCTTACCCTCAACAGCAGCATACCCAATAAAGGGGAAGCCATTCTCAATGCCCTCATCAGCGCCTACATGCAGGCCAATGTGAATGATAAGAACAGGATTGCCGACAGTACCATGAAGTTTATTGCCGACCGGTTAAGACTGGTTACCGGTGAACTATCGGGTATTGAAAAGGACATCGAAAGATTTAAAACAGATAATAAACTCACCGACCTCGCTGCACAATCCAACCTGCTGCTGCAGAATACCAGTGAATATGCCCGCCAGCAAACAACCCAGGAAGTACAGCTATCCGTGGTGCAGGCACTGGAACAGTTCCTCAGCAACAACATGAACAATGAGCGGGTGGTGCCTTCTTCGCTCGTTATGCAGGATGCCAACTTCATTGCATTGGTACAACGGTACAATGAAATGCAGTTGCAACGCGATAAAACCTTAATGAGCCTTACCCCTAACCACCCTACCGTAGTGACCATGAACGAGCAGTTGCGCAACCTGCGTACTGAACTGCTCAGTAGCATTTCATCTGTAAGAAAAGGTATTGAGATCAGTGTGGCCGAATTGCAAAAACGTACTTCGGGATTTGAAGGACAGATCAGCAAGGTACCGGCCAAAGAACGGGCCTTCCTCGATTTCTCCCGCCAGCAGGCTATCAAGCAGGAACTGTATTTATTCCTGCTGAAGAAAATGGAGGAAACCGCCATTTCCAAATCAGCCACCATCGCCAATGCCCGGATCATTGATGAGGCCAAGGCCGATGGTTCCCCCTTCAGTCCCAAGCGGGGGCTTATTGCCTTATCGGGATTATTGGCCGGTCTCATATTACCTTTCCTGTTCAGCTTTGGAAAAGACCTGCTGAACAATAAAGTAGATACTACGGAAAGCATCAGCGCCCTTACCCATGCACCCATACTGGGAGAAATAGGGCACAACAGTGAAAAGTCGGCAGTGGTCATCTCCATGAAATCCCGGCAGCTCATTGCAGAGCAGTTCCGCTCTTTGCGTACCAATATCAAATTCCTGCTGCCCTCCCCTAACCAGAAAACCATCCTGGTCACTTCCAGCATGAGTGGTGAGGGCAAATCATTCCTGTCTATCAACCTCTGTGCTACCCTGGCGCTGGCCGGCAAGAAAGTGATCCTGCTGGAGCTTGACCTGCGCAAACCCAAGATCACCGAAAACCTGCACCTGCAAAAGCAGGGCTTCACCAACTATATGATCGCGGCCGATGATGACTGGCGCCCATGGATCCAGCCTTCCGGCACAGCGGAAAATTTTGATGTATTGTCATCAGGCCCCTTACCTCCTAACCCAACTGAATTGCTCATGTTGCCGAGGATGACCTCCTTCTTCAATGAGCTCAAGGAATGCTATGATTACATCGTCATTGATAGTCCGCCTGCCGGCATGGTAACCGATGCAGAGATCATGGCCTCCTTTGCCGATGCGACCTTCTATATCGTACGGCACAGGCTTACTTATAAACAACAGATCTCCCTCATTGAAAAATTCTACCGGAAAAATTCAATGCCGAAGATCAACATCATTATCAATGACGTACAATATAAGAAAACGGCGTATGGATACGGGTACGGCTATGGATATGGCTATGGGTACGGTTTATATGAAGAAACCCCGGCCAAAAAGAATGGGAAGAAGATCCACCATCGTTTAATGAAAAAATAATACTGTTATAATAAAAACGCAGGTAAAACTGCGTTATCACAGGAGCTGAAGTAATTAACATCCAATAACCCGAACCATGAAAATCCTTGTTACCGGTAGCGCAGGTTTTATAGGCTATCATTTGACCAATGTACTATTGAAAAAAGGCATTGAGGTAGTAGGCATAGACAATATCAATGATTATTATGACCCTGCCTTGAAATATGCCCGGCTGGAATCCGCCGGCATTCATCCGCCTGCTATCGAATGGCATAAGCCGGTGGTAAGCCGCACACAAAAAGGGTATTCATTCATCCGGATGAACCTGGAAGACAAGGAGCAACTGATGCAGTTGTGCAAGGACCAGCAGTTTGATGCGCTGGTTAACCTGGCTGCCCAGGCCGGTGTTCGCTATTCCATCCAAAATCCCGACGCTTACGTTCAATCCAATATTGTAGGTTTCCTCAACGTACTGGAAGCCTGCCGCCATCACCGCATCAATCACCTGGTATATGCCAGTTCGTCCAGCGTGTATGGCCTGAATGAATCCATGCCTTTCTCCGTACGGCACAATGTAGACCATCCCGTATCATTGTATGCCGCCAGCAAAAAAGCCAATGAGCTGATGGCGCATACCTATAGCCATTTATACAATATACCCACCACGGGCCTGCGCTTCTTTACGGTGTATGGCCCCTGGGGGCGGCCCGACATGGCCTATTTCCTCTTTGCAGATGCCATCAAAAAAGGTCATCCCATTAAAGTCTTCAATCATGGTAAAATGAAGCGCGACTTTACCTATGTGGATGATATTGTAAACGGCATCGTGGGCGTGATCAACCGTCCCGCTTCGGCCAATGACAACTGGACCGGCAAAAAACCAGATCCCTCTACTTCCTCTGCTCCCTACCGTGTATTCAACATTGGCAATAACAACCCGGTAGAGCTCATGTCGTTCATCAATGAAATAGAAAAGAACATGGGCAGGGAAGCCATCAAGGAAATGATTGATATACAGGACGGCGATGTACCGGCTACCTGGGCCGATGTGGACGACCTCACGCAGTATTGCAACTATCAGCCCAGTACGCCTATTGACAAAGGCATCCGCACTTTTATAGAATGGCACAAAGCATACTACCAACACGTTTAAAACAATCACCAGGCAACAATATCCTTTTATGAAGCACAATGAAGTATTAAAAGTTAAGAAAGCTACCCTGAATGGTAAAGTACGTATTAGCGGCGCCAAGAACAGTGCACTGCGGTTACTGGCAGCCTCTCTTCTTACCGATGAAACAATAGAACTGTTCAACTTCCCCAATGGTTTGTTGGATATCAAAGTACACCTGGAAATGCTGAAAGTGCTGGGCAAAGAATACCAGGCCAGCGGTGATTATGTAAGGATCACAGAGAATGATTCCGCCACTACTACTACCCTCAAATGGGACGAACGTTCCATCCGCAATACATTGCTCATCCTGGGCGCGCTCACTGCCCGCTTTGGCGAAGGCCGCGTGCCTTTACCCGGTGGTTGCAAACTGGGCGAAAGGAAATATGACCTGCACGTGATGCTGCTGGAAAGGCTGGGCGCCAAGGTATGGGAAGAAGAAGGTTACCTCTGCGCCAAATCACCCGGCCGGTTAAAGGGTAACGATATCTTTTTACCCATGCGTTCTACCGGCGCTACAGAGAACAGCATTATTGCCGGCAGCCTGGCCGAAGGCACTACTACGGTATGGAATCCCCATATCCGCCCGGAGATCCTTGACCTCATTAACATGCTGGGCAAAATGGGCGCAAAGATCAAAGTATACGGTCAGAAATGCATTGTTATAGAAGGCGCCAAAAAATTGAATGGCGTAAGCCACTCCGTGATACCCGATAATATGGAAGCCCTTACCTGGGCCATCGGCTCTGTTATCACCCATGGCGATGTGGAAATACAGAACTTCCCGCTGGAACACCTGGAAGTACCCCTGATCTTCCTGAAAGAAAGCGGCATGAAGATATTCCAGGGCGCCGACTCCATCATTGTAAAGGATGGCCAGGCCTACCCGGTGGAGATCAGTACAGGTCCCTATCCCGGCATCAACTCCGATATGCAACCACTGTTTGCTGTATACGGCGCCCGGTCAAGAGGCGAATCAAAGATCGTTGACCTTCGTTTTCCAGGCCGCTATGGCTATGCGGAAGAGCTGCAGAAAATGGGCCTCAACTACACCGTAGAAGGCGATATGCTGGTGATCAATGGCGGGCAAAGCTTTACAGGCGCTACCGTCAACGCGCTCGACCTGCGCGCAGGCATTGCCCTCCTGCTCGCCGGATTGACAGCAGAAGAAGGGGAAACTATTATAGAAAACTCCTGGCAAATAGAAAGAGGTTATGAGAACCTGCATACCAAACTTAAAGGACTGATAGGATAGACCATGCGTTTTGCAGAACTGATACATATCATTAAGGCCGATCTCAGGCACCACGGCGCCCGCTCTTTGTTGAAAAGTGTGGACGTGTACCTGTTCAACCCTTCTTTCCGGCTGGTGCTTAACTACCGGGTAGGCAGGTATCTCTACCTGGGCAACAAGCTCTTCAAATTCCTGTCGCGGTACTATGCTTACCGGCAGGTGACCAAAAGAGGTTGCCAGATATCTTTCCGGTCTGTCATCGGCAACAATATCTACTTCCCCCATCCCATCGGTATTGTGATTGGTGACCATGTGGTGATCGGCAACCAGGTAAAGATATGGCAGCAGGTAACACTGGGCTCCCATGGCCGGGAAGGAGAACCCTTAAGCTATCCTGTTATTAAAGATGAGGTGAAGCTGTTTGCCGGCGCCAAAATATTTGGTTCCATCGTACTGGAAAGCAAAGCCGTGGTAGGCGCCAATGCAGTCGTTAATAAAGATGTACCGGCCGGAAGGATCGCAGTAGGCATTCCGGCTGTCATAAAATAAAAAATAACAAGGTGAGCGCATTTGTAAAAGATCTGTTCAGTGTGTTGAAAAGCAGGGTAACGGTTATCGCTGCGGGTATCATCACCAGCATCATTACCGCCCGTTACCTGGGCCCGGTAGGTGATGGGATCATCGCCATCCTTACCGTGTATCCCGACCTGCTGCTGGGTGTAGGCTCGCTTGGTATCCGCCAGTCTACCACCTACTTCATTGGTCAGAAAAAGTATGATGAGAAAAGCATTGTGGCCTCTATCCTTTATATCTGGATGTTCAGCACCGCTTTTTGCGTTATCCTTTGTTACATCCTGTTAAAATACTTTACCAAGGGCGATTACAGCAACTGGCTCATCTTCCTGGCTATTATTGCGATTCCCTTTTCCCTGTTCAATACCTATGCCTCCGGCGTATTCCTGGGCAAAAACAATATCCGCGACTTTAACCAGGTGAACTGGGTGCCCAATGTAGTAAAGCTCATCGGCACCTATGCGCTTATTGCTTTAATTCCCATGAGTGTGCAGGGCGCGATGATCGGTATTGTGGCGGGTTACTTCTTCCTCAGCTTCCTGGTATTCCGCAAGCTGGGTAAAATGGTGCCCTTGCAGCTCAGCTATCATGCGCCCATCGTCAAGGGGTTGCTGAAGCTGGGCATCATCTATGCCGTTTCTTTCCTTATCATCAGCCTCAACTACAAAATAGATGTAATGCTGCTGCGGCAGTTCTCCACCGAATATGAAGTAGGGATCTATACCAAAGGGGTTTCTGTCGTGCAATACCTCTGGGAAATACCTACCCTCTTAAGCACCATCATCTTTGCCCGGAGCGCTACGGCGCAAGACCCGAAGGAGTTTTCCCACAAAGTGGCCATGCTCCTGCGCATTTGTGCCGTGGTGATCCTGGTGTTCTCGGTAGTCTTCTACTTCCTGTCGTCCTTTATCATGGTCACCCTGTATGGAGAATCGTTCTATCCCAGTTCCATTGTACAGAAACTGCTGTTGCCCGGCATCCTCCTGCTCACCGTATTCAAAGTGCTGAACATGGACCTGGCCGGCAAGGGAAAACCCTGGATCGCTATCAAGGCCATGATCCCTTCGCTGATATTGAATATCATTCTCAACTGTTTGCTCAATGCGCAATATGGGTCTAATGGCGCTGCCTTCGCCACCACTGTCAGTTATGCATTAAGCGCCGTGTTATTCCTGCATTTCTATTCCAAGGAAGTAGGCATACCGGTAAAAGAAATACTGGGTTATAAAAAAGAAGATATAGCCATCCTTACCGGGCAGTTCAATAAACTTATCAAACGGGCATCGTTATGAAAACCTTTACCAATTTCGACCTTACCAACTATAATTCCTACCGGGTAAAAGCTACCTGCGCCATTGCGTATTTCCCGGAAAGTGATAACGACCTCCAGGTATTGTACCAGGACAAAAAGCAGGAGGAAAAGATACTGCTGGGCAGTGGCCACAACGTCATTATGTCGAAAAAGCATTATGAGGAGTCCTTCGTCATCTTCTCCGGCAATTATGATAAGGTGACGGTGAATGGTACTACCATAGAAGCACAGGCCGGCACTACCATGCTGCACCTCAGTGAGCTGGCCTGGCAGCACGGACTGGCGGGACTGGAGATATTCTATGACATTCCCAGTTCACTGGGTGGCGCTGTAGTCATGAATGCAGGCGCCAGCGGCGAAGAGATCAAAGACCTGCTGGTATCTGTAAAATACTATGACCCTGCTGCCAACGAATTCCATGAGATCAGCAAAGCCGATATCAGCTTTGAATACCGCAATAGCTTCTTCCAGCGCAATCCCCACCTCATTGTGCTTAGCGCCAAACTGGTACTGAAACCCGGTGAGCAGGCCGCCATCAAACAAAAGATGGAAGACATTAAAGCCTCACGCTGGCAAAAGCAGCCCAAAGACTTCCCCAATGCAGGCAGTGTATTCAAGCGCCCTCCCGGCCACTTTGTAGGACCCATAATGGAACAACTGGGCCTGAAAGGCTATGCGGTAGGCGATGCGCAGATCTCTAAAAAACACGGCGGCTTTATCGTCAACACAGGCAATGCCACCGGTAAAGACATCATCCAGTTAATTACGGATGTACAGGAGAAGGTAAAAACGGCCTTTAACCTGCACCTGGAAATAGAACAAAGAATATTATAACTAAGAAAATACAGCGTACAGCGGGACATGAGCAAGAAGAATGTACTATATGGGGTCAGCAACTTTGGCGGCGATATGGGAGGCCACCTGAGAAGTCTTAAGTCTATCCTGCAGGAAATGGCGGCGGAGAACAAGGTCAACATCTACCTGGTATTGTTCAGCCTCAAAACACCGAAAGAAGGCACTTACAGCTTCCCTACCCCGCACTTTCATATTGTTTCCAATAACCTTTCCGGTTTGCGTTCCGTACGGCGCATGCGAAAAGACCTGCACCATTTATTTGCGCAGCAGCCCTTCGACATCATCCATGCATTTGATTCCAACGCGTACTACTTTCTGAAATCGCTCTCTGATAAGCGGAAGGTACCCATCGTACTGACCAAGTGTGGCGGCAACCCTGCGCCCAAATGGAAATACCCTTCCTGCAAGCACATGACCCTCTTCTCCGTGGAAGACCTGGTCAACTTCAAAAGCCAGGCGCGCTTTCAACAATCCAACTTTCACCTGATCCCCAACAGGGTAAAAGCTCCTGTACAGGACCAGGCCCTTATAGCACAATTAAAAGCAAAATACAACGGCGGCTTCGACTTCCTCCGGATCTCCCGCTTTGCCCGGCTGCATGAACACAGCCTGATGCAAAGCGTAGACCTTGTTAAATACCTGCGTGCGCAGGGTATTCACAAACGCCTGCTCATACTGGGCGGCGTGGAAGATGAAGAGGTGTACAATAAAGTAAAAGCATCGCTGGAAGACGGTATGTTCCTGGAAACAGAAGAAGCATTCTGTAAGGAAGCCAGTAAGATCATTGAAGTGGCTGATATCGTGATCGGCTCAGGCCGCGGGCTCATGGAAGCTGCTGCCCTTGGAAAAGTATTGCTGGCGCCCAATAAGAACCTGAACCTGCCGGTACTGGTGGAAGAAAAGAGCTTTGACAATCTCTTTCACCACAACTTCTCCGGCCGTACAAAGTTTGATGCCCAATATGCCGCAGAGAATGAGCGTAACCTGGTGGCACTGGCCAGTGGGAAAGACAAGGAACGCTTTGCGGGCTTCTCCCGGCAAATGTTTGCCGATCATTTCGATATTAAGAATGGCATACCCAAATACCTCTCGGTCTATGACTCGGCAGCGTATGAACGGCAGCCTGATCTCATCGGCAGTATGGCGCACGCGATTGTCATCACCAAACGATTCCTTAAAAAATAACAGCCATGAAGCAAGGTCAATTCAGTTTCAGGTTGTTCTTATTTACCATACCGGTAAATTTTATATTTGACTACCTGTACTACTTTGGCGGTTCCCAATCGCTCACTTCTGTATTGAGGATTGGCTGGAACCTGTTTGTAGTGCTGTATTGCCTGCTCAACAATAAGAAACTGCTTTCTCCCAAGTTCAACCTGCTGTATTTCTTACTGAGCTATTGGGCGCTGCTCATCCTTTTCTCTTCCAATATAGTAGGCTCGGCCATGGAATACCTGAAGGTAGCCGTATCGCTTATGTTCTTTCCCATCGCATCTACACTGGTCAACAGTCATGAGCGCTTTGTGAAATTCCAGCGGTTTACCCTGTACTGTCTTGTCATCTATGCCTTCTTTGTATTGTTCTCCAACGTATTCGGCGGAGGCGATATCTCCTATGAAGGAGATGATGAAGAGGTATTCAAAACAGCCCTGGGCGATGCCAAGCTATATCCCCCGGCCTTCCTGGTAGGGCTCATCCCCTTCTTCCTCAAACAAAAGATCGTTACCAAAAAATACCTGTGGATCATCATAGCATTTATCAACTTCTCCCTGTTGCTATTGTCCCTCCGCAGGACCACGCTCATCATCATTGCCGTGCTCATCACCCTGTTCTTCCTGTTTTCGGGCAAGATTGGCAGGCTCGTTGGTATCGTAGTGCTGGCCTGCATCCTGCTGGCCACCACCTTCCCGTTGTATGAGGAAGCGTTCATGAAACGTATAGAAGCCAGGAGCAACGTATATTCCGAAGACTACTCCGTAACCCAGGAAGGACGTTATATGGAACTGGGCTATGTGCTGGACGATTTTGAGCGCAACCGCTATGCACCGGTACCGCATATCTTTGGCAAAGAAGCCTTCAACACCATCAACAACTATGGCTTTTATAAACCCCGGCCCATTCACGTAGATTATACCTATATCTTCTTTAGCTCGGGATTGCTGGGGCTATTCCTCTACCTCCTGTTTGTATTCCGCATCCGCCAGATGGGCATGTTCTACCGCTCCCGGATAAAACAATATGTACCGGAAGATTACTTTGCGGCCTTCCAGGCCATTTTCATCGTATTCCTGCTGGTAGGCCTGTCGGGCAACGTATGGGCCATGACCTACCGCATATACATATTCAGCCTGATGGGATCTTTCATCGGCTACTTTAAAATGCATTACCAGGCTAAGCAGTTTTATGAACAACAGCCGGCTGAACCAATCGATAACCCTACATTCATTCATAACCCTCAACTGAGTTACTGATGTACCCGTTAAAAAATATGTTGATCCTGGCTCCTTCTTTCCGTTCTTCCGGCGGTGTATCCACTTATGTACAGGCCCTAAAAGGCAACTGGTCGGTGGCAGAGCAATACTTCTTCCGTGGCAGTGGCAATTCCGGCAAGCTCATGAGGCCCCTGATGATGTTGAAAGAATACTTTGCATTCCTCTTCAAATGCATGACGGGCAATAAAACAGTGCTGGTCAATACCTCTATGGACCGCAAAGCCCATATCAGGGACAGTATTTTTATCCTCATTGCCTTTCTTTTCCGCAAAAGGATCTTCGTTTTCATTCATGGCTGGGACCAGGAGTATTATGGTTCCCGGGTACAAAGCCAGCTATCCCTGCTGTTCAAAGCCCGGAAAATATTTGTACTCTCCAATGAGTTCAAGCGGGAACTGCTGAGAAGAGGTTATAAAGGGAATGTGATCGTGGAAACCACGGTGGTGGAAAATGAATTCATGGATTATTACCCTACGCCCAAATATGCCACCGGCCCCAACAAGCGTTTTCTCTACCTGGCCCGCCTGGAAAAAGAGAAAGGGGTGTTACTGGCCATCGAAGCATTTCAGCAACTGGCTGCCCGGTACAAAAATATCCAGCTCGATATTGCCGGTTTTGGTTCACAGGAAGAAGCGGTGAAGGCTGCCATTGCAGCAACAGGCCTGAAGCAGATCAACTACCATGGCCTGGTAAAAGGCAACAGGAAGGCCGAGCTGTTCCGGCAGTCCGATATCTACCTGCTGCCCACTTCGCATGGTGAAGGCATGCCCATCAGCGTGCTGGAAGCTATGGCGGCAGGACTGGCTGTGATCACCACTTCCGCCGGAGCGCTCAATGATTTCTTTAAAGATGGAGAAATGGGCTATAAGATAGCAACAGCCAGCACGGAAAGCCTGGTGCAGAAAATGGAAGAAGCCATTAAGCCAGGTAATAAAGTGGAACAGATAGGCGCCTTTAACCATGCTTATGCCCGTAACCACTTTACTGTAGCGAAGGTGATCAGCAGACTGGAAAAAGAAATACTGCATTCATAAAAACAGGCGTGTAAAATACCGGAATATGAAGACTTATCAAACCGAAGCCGTTTTAGGATCCATCATCACACAGGCCGATGCCGTGCAATTCAGGGGCATTGATCCCTATGACTTTGCCAGCTCCAACCTAAAGCTGCCCAAAGCACTATTGCCCAAGGTGTCCTTCATGAACAAAGTGTCGCCGGTTAACTTCAGGCCGTTCCTGGGCATCAAACCTTCGGAAAACTCCAAGTCCAATGCCCTCTTCATGCATGCCATGGTGAACGCGGATTACAAAGCCTACCAAAAGCAGGTAGAATACCTGTTTAACTGGTTTAAAAATAACCGGAGCAAGGAGTTTGAAGAATTCTCTGTGGGCTTTGCTTTTGAAATGACGCTCTCCCGCTACCAGTCGGGCCCCGGCAAAACATCCCTCATCATTACCCTTTTCACTTTATATGCCTTCATAGAATACTATCAGCAATCAGGCAACCGGGAAGCGCTGGAAGCCATTCTTTCTTTTGAAAGCCTGCTGGACAAGCACTGGCTCAAGTATGAAACAGACAACGAACTGTGGTACTCATACCTGCCCACGCAAAAGGATGAGGTATACAATGCCACTGCCAAAGTAGGCAGGTTCTATGCCCTGCTGTATGGCATACAAAAAGAGCAACGCTATGCCGATAAGGTCCGTAAAATGCTCACTTACCTGGCCAGGGTACAGAACGCAGATGGCACCTGGGGTTACTCCACCAAGGCCGCGTATGTAGACAATTTCCATACGGCCTTTGTACTGGAGTCCATCTTTGAAATGAATAAAGTAAGCCCCTCGCCTGCTGCTGAAAAAATGTTCCGGGACGGGCTGGCCACTTATGAAGCACATTGCTTTGAAGGCAACCGGGCGCTCCATTTTCACAAGGCCCACCAGCCCAAAGATATCCGCAGCAATATCCTGCGCACCGAGATCCGCGATGCGGCCAATGCCATCATCCTGTTCTCCAAGCTGGGTAAGCGCGAAAAGGCAGCCGGCATCCTCGACTGGGCCATGCAGCACTTTTACCATGAACGTAAAAAGCACTTTTACTTTTTTGACAACAGGCTGTTCAAATCGAGGATCAACTTCATCCGCTGGCAGTCATGGATGGCGCTGGCTATATCAGAATATTTAAAGACGGACCATGAAAAAAATTAAACTCCTGTTCTATTACCTGTTCTTCTCCAAACTGCCCAATTCATGGTGGCCGGGCGGCAAATTATTCAACCGGCTGCGGGTAAGTTGCGTGAAAAGCATCCTACCGGTAGGCAAAAACACTAAAATCCAACGTTCTGTATATATAGGAAGTGGCAATAATGTCGTTATTGGTAGCAATTGCCAGGTAAACGAACTCGTTCGCCTGGACAATGTCAATATTGGCAACAATGTGATGATAGCCCGGGAATGTATCATACTGGGCAAAATGCATGAAAGCGCCGACATCCATACGCCCATGAATGAACAGGGCGTAAAGGACGTACAACAAACCTGTATTGAAGATGATGTATGGCTGGGATTGCGGGTAGTGGTAATGCCCGGCATACATATACGCAAAGGCACCATCATAGCAGCCGGCGCTGTGGTCACCAAAGACACAGAAGCTTATGGCGTATATGGCGGCGTTCCGGCCAAACTAATTAAACAGCGGCAATAAAATGAGCAAAGGCGCACTGACATACGGCACCCCAACGAGAAGCGTTGTTGACTATTTCCATTTTTTCTACCTGGGACTGGCCAATCATTTCTTCAATAAAATACCCAGCTATTTTATACGGAAGATGATCTACCGCCACCTGTACCGCATGAAGATCGGCAGGCACACCAATATACAAATGGGAGTAAGGGTGTATGCGCCCTGGAAAATAGCCATTGGCAATAATTGCTCCATTGGTCATGACAGCCTGCTGGATGGAAGAAGGGGCATTAAGATCGGCAACAGTGTAGACATTGCAGGGCATGTAAAGATCTTCACCCTGGGGCACGACCTGAATGATCCTTCCTACAAAACAACCGGCGCTACGGTGACCATCGAAGATGAGGCCAGTGTATTTACCGGGGCGTATGTATTACCGGGCCGTACCATCAAAAGAGGATCGGTCATAGCATTGGGATCGGTGGTGACCAGGGATACAGAAGAATGGACCGTGTATGGGGGCAACCCGGCCAGGAAGATCAATGTGCGCAGGATTGACCATTTAACTTATCAACGTAACTATAAGAGATATTTTCATTAATCAGTTTTACCTGTCGAAAAATTGAACCCCGTGAAAAACCAGCAAACCAAACCTGCCAAGATCCTGATAGACATTAAGCACCCGGCCCAGCTCAACCTCTTCAAGGGGTTGTCCAAAGACCTGGTAGCGAATGGCTGGGATGTGACCATCAGTTATCTTGGCCGTGGCAAACTGCCAAAGATCATTGACAAGGAGTACGGTGAATTCAACAGAATACAGATTGGCCAGAGCCGTGGCAGCAAATGGTCCATCTTCTGGGAAGGCAACGTCATGCGTACCGTCAACTTCTTTAAGCTCATCTTCCGGCATAAATACAATATCTGTATATCGGCCAGCAGTATTCCCCTCGCCTATGCGGGTTACTTTACGGCTACGCCTGTTATCCAGTTCTATGACGATCCGGAAAGAAAAGGCGTTAACCGCATCAATGCCTTCTTCAGCAACAAGCTCTTCTTTCCCCCGATCGTGGAGCCTTCCAAAAAGGTAGGCATCTTCAACTGCCTGAAAGAATGGAGCTACCTCAGTCCCGACAGGTTTACCCCCTCTACCAAAATACTGGAGCAATATGGCCTGAAAGAACATGAATACATCTTTGTGCGGGAGGTAAGCAACAAGTCATTCAACTATATGAACCAGCAGGATGCGATCGTATGCTCTTTTGCCGGTCGTATTAAGCCGGGCATCAAAGTGGTCCTTTCCCTGGAAGATAAATCCATTGCCGATAAATATCCTGCCGACTGGATCATCCTGCAGGAGCCGGTGGGCGATATTCATTCCCTCATTTATTATTCCAAACTGGTGATCTCATCGGGCGACAGTATGGCGCGGGAAGGTGCTATGCTGGGCGTGCACAGCATTTATTGCGGTATCCGTGAGATGAAGGCCAACCAGTTGCTCATCAACGAAGGTATCCTGCGCCACCATCCCATTGATGCAGGTCTTGAGACCATCAATGAACTGGCCGCCAAACCTTTTGATGCAGCCGGGCAACAAGCCATCCGCCAGCGCCTGAAAGCGAAATGGGTGGACATGATCGATTTTATGAACACACAGATAAACCTCTTTAAAAAATAATCAATACTATGAAAATCTCGATTTTTGGACTGGGCTATGTAGGCTGCGTGAGCCTTGGCTGTTTAGCAAAGAACGGACATGATGTGATCGGCGTTGATGTACAACCGCTGAAAGTGGACCTGATCAATGAAGGGCTGGCTACTATTGTTGAAAAAGACATAGATGTCATCATCAAAGAGGAATTCCAAAAAAAGAAGATCCGGGCCACCCTCGACTTCCAGGAAGCGGTGCTGGACTCTGACCTGAGCATCATTTGCGTAGGTACGCCTTCCTCCAATACCGGCCACCTCAACCTCTCTTATATATACCGCACCGCCGAGCAGATCGGTGAAGCGCTGAAACGGAAAAATACTTTTCATACCGTAGTCATCAGGAGCACCGTATTACCCGGCACCAACCGGAAAGTAAGCGGTATCATTGAAGAACACTCCGGCAAAAAAAGGAATGAGGCCTTTGCCGTGATCTCCAATCCCGAGTTCCTGCGGGAAGGTTCGGCCGTAAAGGACTATTACAACCCTTCCGTAACCGTCATCGGCGGCGATAACCAACAAGCTATTGACCTCGTTACTTCTTTATACAAAGACCTCAAGGGCGCTATTGAAATTACCGACATAGAAGTAGCCGAGCTGATAAAATATGTCAACAACTCCTACCATGCTTTAAAGATCACCTTCGCCAATGAAGTGGGGAATATCTGCAAAGCATTGTCTATCGACTCGCATAAAGTGATGGGCCTTTTTTGTAAGGATACCCACCTCAACATATCACCGGCCTATTTCAAACCGGGCTTTGCTTATGGCGGTTCCTGCCTGCCCAAAGACCTGCGCGGCATGGTAACCCTGGCGCATGACAATTACATGCACACGCCCTTGCTAAAAAGCATTGATGACTCCAATGAACACCAGAAGGAGCTTGCCTTTAATATGATCGTAAAAACCGGCAAGAAGAAGATCTGTTTCATCGGGCTCAGCTTTAAGGAAGGTACCGATGACCTGCGTTACAGCCCTTCGGTAGACCTGGCAGAGAAACTCATCGGCAAAGGATACTCCCTTACCATCTATGATCAGAACGTGCATATCTCCAAGCTAGTGGGGGCCAATAAAGCCTTTATCAATGAACACCTGCCCCACCTCTCTGAACTGATCACCGACGACGTGGAGAAAGCTATCAGCAATGCCGACGTGATCCTCATCAACCACCGGACATTCGACATTGACAAACACATCCACCTGTTAAAAGATAAGATCGTGCTGGACCTGGTGAAGGTATCCTGGAATCACCCCAAGGAAAAGTATGAAGGCTTGTGCTGGTAATACACCGGCACACCGTCAAGTACATAAATAGTTAAAGGGCCAACGATAACGTTGGCCCTTTAACTATTTATAAGCTGGTTGATTGCTCCGCTATATTTTATAAAAACAATAGCCAGGTGATTACTCAGCACTTCTGGCAAAGTGGAAGTTATAAGCGATCATTAACCCGGCAACACCCGATTTGGCAGGCGTCTTAGTAGAAGTGGTTGTAAAATACCATACCGAAAAATCAATCTTGCTGTTGAGGGAATAACCTACAGATGGCATGTAAGAGAAACAGTTATAATCGGTCCCTACAAATGACCAGCCGATCTGTGGTTCCATAAAGAAGAAACTGTAAGAATCTTCTTTCCTGAAATCATACCGGTAGCCCACCATGGCAGATAAGATATCGCGCTCTTTCAGGTTCTTTCCATTAGCGCTTCCATTACAGCTCAGGGCATTCATAGAGAGCGTACAATAATCCTGCTGTCCCAGCGGAAGGGCAAACTTACCTACGCCTCCTGCGGCCCATGAATAAGGCTTGTATTCTTTGTTGAGCGGCATCCCGGCTTGTCCTCCTATACTTAAAAAAGGACCATCACTCCATTGGGAAAATGCGAAGTTGGAAACAGACAATAGTAATAATATCCCGACAATGCGGGCCTGGGTAGCGGTAGCTATCATAAGATACGAGTTTAGAGCAATCAAATTTGCGTCACAATATATAAACTGCTCTTCTTTAACGCAACAAAAAAGTCATTATTATTAATGTATAAAATTGATAATTAACTAAATCACAGTCCTATTTTTCCCTGTTTTGGAAAACCTGCATTAAAACTATAACACGTCCATCACTTATATATAAATACAAATAAATTATGATCGAACACTTTCATCTGCATCATATATCTTATAGTTTTACGTTTGAATAATTGGTTACACTTATTTCGTGATCAGTTTTGGTACAGCGATCCATATTCTTTAGAAAACTTAACCCATATCCTTTATGATCCGTTCAGATCGTCGGCTTACGTTACTATATGCCGCAGGAGACTTTCTTACGCTCGTCGCCGCCTTTGCAGGCGTAAACCTGTTCTACAGGCTGCAGAGCATCGCCAACCAGGATTATCTTTACCTGGTTACGCTCATCTTCATATGGATATTCATTACTTCCAAGAACAAGAACTACTTCCTCCATTTACACAATGGTTTAAAGTACAGGCTTAAGAACCACCTGAAGAGCCACTTTGAGATCATTGCCATACTTTGTTTGCTCTATCTTGTACTGGGTATACCACAGGGATATACGAAAAAGCAGTTCATTACTTTCCTGCTTGGCTTCCCGGCGGCGAACATGATCGTCAATTACCTGCTGTTCTCTATCGTACGCCTCATGCGCATGAAAGGCAAGAATGTACGCAAAGCATTGGTGATAGGCGCAGGCCGTGTAGGTGTACATATAGATAACTATTTCCGCCAGAACCCCGATTTCGGATACCAGATCATTGGCTTCCTGGACGACAATCCGGAGGACTCTGACCTGCAATACCAGATCATTGGCCGCATCAGTGAGATGGACAAAGTATTAAAGGAAAGAAAGGTAGATGAGGTCATCATCGCATTGCCTACCCACCTTGATGAAAAAATACAATACGTAGCTGATAAAGCCGATTATCATGGCATCCGGGTGAGGCTGGTGCCCGACTACTTTCGTTTGTTAGGCAGGAATTACAAGACCACCAGTTTTGGTGATATGCCCATCATCAATATCCGTGAAATATCGCTCGACAGGTTTCGCTTTGCATCCCTGAAGCGCGTATGTGATATTGCCTTTTCGGCCATGGCCTTGATCATGCTGACGCCTTTATTCCTGGTACTGGCTGTCCTCATCAAGTGGGAATCTGCCGGTCCCGTATTCTACTGCCCCATCCGTTTGGGACAGGGCGGACGCCAGTTCAAACTGTATAAGTTCAGGAGTATGTACCAGAATGATGCAGCCGTTGCCGGGAAAGCCTCTACCACAAAAGATGATCCCCGGGTTACTAAGATCGGTCGCGTGATACGTAAATACAGTCTTGATGAATTACCACAATTCATTAATGTGCTCATTGGCGATATGAGCGTGGTAGGCCCCCGCCCCCATCGTATCTTTCTCAATGAGGTGATGCAGCGGGAAGTGGATAACTACATGATCCGTCATTACCTGAAACCTGGCATTACCGGCTGGGCGCAGGTGAATGGATGGAGAGGCCCCACCGATACAGAAGAGCAACGCAATAACCGTACAGCACATGACCTGTGGTATGTGGAGAACTGGACGCCCGTGCTGGATATCAAGATCATATTCCTCACTGTATTCAGTGAGAAAACACATAAGGCCGCCTTTTAAACAGCTTTACCCCTTATACCGTAGAATAAAAACGGGGCATTTAGCGATAAATGCCCTGTTGCCTTTTATGCCCTACCCACCCATCCTTCTCCCTGGTAATCAACATTTTTTCAACGGGCCGGGGGGTATTACTGTTAATACCTTAACTTCGCTCAATTTTTTGAACAATGACCTTGCTCATACAACAGGCTTACATTACAGATCCATCCTCACCTTTTCATGAATCCAGGCAGGATATACTTATTGAATCAGGCATTATTAAAGACATTCAATCCCGTATTGATGTAAAGGCCGGGCAGGTGATCGCCGGAGAAGGGCTCAACGTGTCGCCGGGTTGGGTGGATGTATTTGCCCAGTTTGCCGACCCTGGTTATGAATACAAGGAAACGCTGGAAACAGGCGCTGCCGCAGCAGCAGCCGGCGGCTATACGGATGTATTGGTCATCCCGAATACCAAACCGGTCATCGACAATAAAATACAGGCCGAATATATAACGCAGAAGTCCAAAAGCCTGCCGGTGAACGTATACCCCATCGGCGCTGTATCGAAGGGCACGGAAGGAAAAGACCTGGCAGAAATGTATGATATGCGCGCCAGCGGCGCTATAGCCTTCAGTGATGGCCTCCACCCTATCCAGAGTGCCGGGCTGCTCATGAAAGCCCTGCAGTATGTGAAAGCATTTGACGGGGTCATCATCCAGATACCCGACGATAAAAGTGTAGGCGCCAATGGGCTCATGCATGAAGGGATCATCTCTACCCAACTGGGCCTGCCGGGCAAGCCCATGATGGCAGAGGAACTGCTGGTGGCCAGGGATATCAAGCTGGCCCGTTATACCGATTCTAAACTGCATTTTACGGGGGTTACTTCTCCCCGCTCGCTGGAATATATCAGAAGGGCCAAAGAAGCAGGACTGGCCGTTACCTGTTCTGTAACACCTTACCACCTCTTCTTTACCGATGCCGACCTGCAGGAATACGATACCAATCTGAAAGTATATCCGCCCTTGCGCACGGCCCATGAAGTGGGCAAGCTGAAAAATGCCATCCTCGACGGTACTATTGACTGTATTGCCACGCACCACATGCCACATGAATATGACAGCAAGGTGCTGGAATTTGAATATGCCAAGTATGGCATGACGGGCCTGGAAACAGCCTATGCTGTACTAAAGACTGCCATGCCCGATGTACCGGAAAGAAAATGGGTGGAGCTGTTGAGCACCAATCCCCGTAAGATCTTCGGGCTGGAGCCCGTTTCCCTGCAAAAAGGGGCCCGCGCCTGTATTACGGTGTATGAACCGGCCGGGAAAACTACTGTGGAAGAAAAAGGGTTCCTGTCCAGGTCAAAGAACTCCGCCTTTATCGGCAAAACACTCAATGGAAAAGTACGGGGTGTTATTAATGGTGAAAAAATAAGTGTGAGCAGGTAAAACTATGCGTATGGAAACGACATCCCGGAAAAGCGCTACAGGCCCCCTCTTTGGTTTAATTGCCGGGGTAGTGATGTGTGGCTTCATTTTTATCCTGTACAAAGGAGGCCTGCAGCTTTACATGAGCAATACCGCCCGTGCGGGTTATGTGGCCATCATTGCTATAGCAGTGATAGCAGGGCTGCGTGAAAAGAAACGGAATGGCGGCTACCTGTCGCTGAGTGAAGGACTGAAAGTAATATTCATGGTGTTTGCACTGGGATCGCTGTTACAAACGGTCTTTACGCACATACTGCTTTCTTATGTTGACGTGCCTTTTGGGGAAGCGAGCAAACAACTGAGCATAGAAAGATATGTAGCCTTCATGAAAAGCACAGGCGCCAGTGAAAGCCAGGTAGAAGACTATATCAAAAACGCCAATGATCCTAAAAACGATACCTTCATGGCCACCCTGTTATCTTACTGCATCTTTTGCATAGGGTACTTTGTGGTATCGCTCATCATTGCGGCCATCATCCGGAAAAAAAGACCACCATTTGAAAATTCCTTTAACCAATAATATGGACCTTTCTATCGTAGTGCCATTACTCAATGAAGAAGAATCCCTGCCGGAATTGTGCGCCTGGATAGAACGGGTAGTGAATGAACACCACTATACCTATGAGATCATACTGATTGATGATGGCAGTACCGACAATTCCTGGGAAGTAATAGAAACCTTGTGCCAGGGCAATCCACGCATCAGGGGCATCCGCTTCCAGCGCAATTATGGTAAATCCGCTGCCCTGAATGAAGGCTTTAAAGCGGTACAGGGCAATGTGGTGATCACCATGGATGCCGATATGCAGGATAGCCCGGATGAAATACCCGGACTGTACCGCCTCATTGCAGATGATGGCTATGATATGATCAGCGGCTGGAAGAAAAAAAGATACGATAATACACTCACCAAGAATATCCCTTCCCGCTTTTTTAACTGGAGCACCCGCCGCATCTCGAAGATCCCGTTGCACGACTTTAACTGCGGGCTGAAATCCTATAAGCGGAAAGTGGTGAAGTGCATTGAGGTATATGGCGAAATGCACCGCTATATCCCTGTATTGGCTAAATGGGCCGGCTTCCGGAAGATCGGGGAAAAAGTAGTGGAGCACCGCAAACGTAAATATGGCACCACCAAATTTGGCTGGGACCGCTTTGTAAATGGCTTCCTCGACCTGGCTTCCATCATGTTTGTGAGCAAATACGGGAAACGTCCCATGCACTTCTTTGGACTGATAGGCAGTATCTTCTTCTTCATCGGGTTTGTAATGATCGTGATCCTGGTGATAGGAAGGATCACCGAACCCGGCACAGGACTTAGCAATCGCCCGCCTTTCTATATATCTTTAACATCCATGATTATAGGTATACAACTCTTCATGTCGGGCTTTTTGGGAGAGCTTATTGCCAGGAATGCGCCCGGCAGAAATGCCTATCTTATTGAAAA
Source organism: Paraflavitalea devenefica (assembly GCF_011759375.1). Lineage (NCBI taxonomy): Bacteria > Pseudomonadati > Bacteroidota > Chitinophagia > Chitinophagales > Chitinophagaceae > Paraflavitalea > Paraflavitalea devenefica. Next base: position 75,705 of record NZ_JAARML010000006.1, read on the forward strand.
GAAAATAGGCATTGAGTAATGTCGCAGAAAAAAGTCATTATTATTGGTCCCGGCCATCCTTTACGCGGAGGCTTAGCCACTTTCAACCAGCGTTTGTGCAAACAATTCCTGGATGAAGGACACTCCTGCTGTATCTATTCCTTTTCCCTGCAATACCCTTCCTTCTTTTTTCCCGGCACCACGCAGTATTCATCTGAGCCGGCGCCACCAGGCCTGGAAATCTATTCCGTGATCAATTCCATCCATCCGCTCAACTGGATGCAGGTGGGCAATGCCATCAGAAGAATAAAACCTGATATTATACTCGTACGATACTGGCTGCCGCTGATGGGACCTGCCCTGGGCACCATACTCCGGCGGGTAAAAAAGAATAAACATACCCGCATTATCGCGCTTACAGACAATGTGATCCCGCACGAAAAGCGGCCGGGCGATATTCCTTTCACCCGCTACTTCCTGAAGTCCTGCGATGCATTCATTACCATGAGCGAAAAGGTGATGCAGGACCTGCGGCAGTTTGAACAAAGCAAACCGGCCCGCCTGGTGAACCACCCCCTGTACGACAGCTTTGGCGATGCTATTCCCAAAGAAACCGCCCGCCGGCACCTGGGTATTCCACAAGAAGATAAAATACTCCTGTTCTTTGGGTTCATCCGTCAATACAAAGGGCTGGACCTGTTGCTGGAAGCAATGAAGCTCCTTAAAGACAAAACCGGGAAGTCAGGCCCACTCAAATTACTCGTAGCCGGTGAATTTTACGAAGATGAAAAACCTTATCGCGAACAGATACAACAACTGGGCATTGACAATATGCTCATCCTGCGTACCGATTTCATCCCGGATAGTGAAGTAAAATATTATCTGTGCGCAGCCGATTGTGTGGTGCAGCCTTATCGCAATGCCACGCAGAGCGGCGTTACGCCGCTGGCGTATCATTTTGAAAAGCCCATGATCGTTACCAATGTAGGCGCCTTGCCCGCCCTGGTGCCGCATGAGCAGGTGGGCCTGGTATGTGAGCCGGAACCTGCCTCACTGGCAGCCGCTATAGAACGTTATTTTGAATGGGGCGAACAACATTTTATACCGCAGTTGCGGCAGGAAAAAGAAAAGTATTCCTGGCACAACCTGTTAGCCACAATCCTGGAATTATCTGAGCAAAAAACAACCTAATTTCGCATACTATGTACCGGAGTAAAGCACCTTTAAGGATCGGATTAGCTGGCGGCGGCACAGATGTAAGCCCTTACTGCGATCTCTATGGCGGGGCCATCTTAAATGCTACAATATCCCTGTATGCGTATGCCAATATTGAGCCGCTCAATGAGAATACGATCATCCTGCAAACGATGGACAGGCAGGAAGAACAACGTTTTGAGCTTGCCCCTCAACTTCCGCTGGATGGTAAGCTGGACCTCTTAAAGGGCGTATACAACCGGCTGCAGCAGCAATATGCTTTTCCGCTTACCGGCTTCAGGCTCTCTACTTTTGTAGATGCACCCGCAGGATCGGGACTGGGCACCTCCTCTACCCTCGTAGTAGCCATCCTTGGCGCCTTTGCCGAAATGCTGCGGCTGCCATTGGGAGAATATGATGTGGCTCACCTGGCATATGAAATTGAACGCAAAGACCTCAATATGGCCGGCGGCCGGCAGGACCAATATGCCTGTACTTTTGGCGGCGTAAACTACATGGAGTTCTATGCCGATGATAAGGTGATCGTAAATCCGCTGCGTATCAAACAACAATACCTGTTTGAACTGGAGAATAACCTGGTGCTGTATTATACTTCCACCAGCCGTGAATCGGCAAAGATCATTGAAAAACAGAGCCAGAACGTAGTGAATAAACAGGAGAAGTCCATTGAGGCCATGCACCAGCTCAAATACCAGGCCCAGCTTATGAAAGAGGCCCTCTTAAAAGGAAGGGTGCATGAGATCGGAGAGATCCTTGACTTTGGTTTTCGCCAGAAGAAACAAATGGCCGAAGGCATTTCCAATACCCAGATTGATGACATCTATGAATCGGCCATCAAAGCAGGCGCCACAGGTGGCAAGATCTCCGGGGCCGGCGGCGGCGGCTTCATGACCTTTTACTGCCCCGGCAATACGAAATATACAGTTATTGAAACCCTGGCAAAGTTTGGAGGAGTAGTAAAACATTACCAGTTCACCAACCATGGCATGACCTCCTGGACTATTTAATAATAATAGCTTACTATTACGTTATGCAAGACAAAATAAAAAAGATCGTCAGCGAATCCATAGCCGTCAAAACCAGTGTACTGCAGGATGCCACCATCCTGAAGACAACAGAAGCCATAGTGGCTGCGATGGTAGCCGCCCTCAAAAACGGCAATCATATCTATTTCTGTGGCAATGGAGGCAGCGCCGCCGATGCACAGCACCTCGCGGCAGAATTCTCCGGCCGTTTTTATAAAGACCGGGAAGCATTGCCTGCAGAGGCCCTGCATTGCAATACCTCCTATTTAACAGCCGTGGCCAATGATTACAGCTATGATGTGATCTTTGCCCGCCTCATTAAAGGCATCGGTAAAAAAGGCGATTTCCTGGTGGGCCTTTCCACTTCCGGTAATTCCACCAACATCATGAAAGCATTTGAAGTAGCCCGGGAAAAGGGGATCATCACGGTGGGCTTTACCGGTGAAACCGGTGGCAAGATGAAAGACCTGAGCGATTACCTCCTCAATGTGCCTTCCAAAAATACGCCCCGTATCCAGGAGAGCCATATTATGCTGGGACATATCATTTGTGAACTGGTAGAAGAACAGTATTTCGGATAAAAGCTTATTGTTGCAGGCTTATGGCTGATCTCATCAAAGAATGCATTATCCTGGCCGGAGGGCTGGGTACCAGGCTGCGAAGCGCTGTGCCCGATCTGCCCAAATGCATGGCCCCTGTAGCAGGCAGGCCCTTTCTCTCTTATGTGATTGATTATTTCCATCAACAGGGTATTGAACGGTTCATCTTTTCGCTGGGGTACATGCACGAAGCAATAGAAACATTCCTGCATACACAGTACCCGGACCTTAACGTTGCCTGTACAATTGAAGAGGAACCACTGGGCACCGGCGGCGCCATTAAACTGGCCTGCAGTAAGGCACTGCAACGGGATGTATTGGTGCTGAACGGCGATACCATTTTCACCATACAGCTTGAGCAGTTGTCTGCTTTTCACTATAGCCATGCTGCCGATTGCACGCTTTCCCTGAAACCGATGCAGCAGTTTGACCGGTATGGCGTAGTAGAGCTGGCCACCGATCAGCACATCAGTAGCTTCCGGGAAAAGCAGTATTATGATGCCGGCTACATCAACGGAGGCGTATATGCCCTGCAGGTACCTTCCTTTTTGCAGGAAGGCCTGCCCGCAAAATTCTCCTTTGAAAAAGATTACCTGGAAAAGCTGTACGCCCAACGGAAAATATATGGCGTAGTACAGGATGAATATTTCATTGACATTGGCATACCTGCCGATTATGAAAAAGCAAACCGGGAATTTAAAGAACTGAAGTTCTGACAATGAATACAACAGTCATTGATCCGGAATTTCCGGCTCAGCATTCCCGATGCGCAACGTTGAACCATACAAACATGCTCGATCTCACACAAATAGACAAAAGCTGGACCCTCTTCCTCGACCGTGATGGCGTTATCAATCATGAAAAGTACCAGGATTACGTGTACAACTATGAGGAATTTATTTTTTATGAGGGGGTGCCGGAAGCCCTGAAAACGCTGGCCAGCCGTTTTGGCCGTATTGTTATCACCACCAACCAGCGGGGCATTGGCAAAGGGTTGATGACCGAAACCGACCTGCACCAGATACATGCCCGCATGCTGCAGGATATAGCAGCAACCGGCGGGCGCATTGACAAGATCTATTACTGCACCTCGCTGGATAATGACCATCCCAACCGGAAACCCAATCCCGGTATGGCCTGGGAAGCTATAAAAGACTTCCCGGAGATTAACCTGCAAAAATCCCTCATTGTTGGCAACAATATCAGCGACATGGAATTTGGCCGCAATGCCGGCATGCATACCGTATTTGTAAAAACCACCCACCCACAGCAGCCTTTACCCAACCCGGCGATTGATTTAGCCGTCAATGGTTTACCGGAATTTGCAAAAGCTTTGCAATTGACATAAAATTTTAACCAGGCTTTTGCGTTCCTTGAAGGGCACTGTTATACCTTTGCCCCTTTACCTATCACGTTGATTGTACTTATATTATGAATAACCGGATAATAAAATACTTATCTGCCGGCCTGCTTTTACTCGCTACCTTCACTGGTAGCAACCACCTGCAGGCACAAAAGATAGCGGCTGCCGACAAGGCTGTTTTGCAAAAAAAGGAAGACTCTTTACAACTATTTTCGGCCCGCATGGTATTCGACTCCATTACGGCCAACAGGTTCCGGGCCGACAGCTTATTTGTAAAAAGCTTTGTAAGGGCCCTGCTGGTAAAGAACTCCTTCTACTACCCTTTTGATTCATTGAACATCTCCAAACTGTATGCGCCTGACAGCAGTTTCCGCATTTTCACCTGGCAGATGAAGAAAGATGAATATATATACCACCAGAAAGGCGCTATACAGATGCAAACAAAGGATGGCTCCCTGAAATTATTCCCCTTGTTTGATGTGTCTATGTTCACCAGGAACCCGATGGACTCCGTGCGCACCCGCCTGAACTGGATTGGCGCCATTTACTACCGCATCATTCAGAAAGAGCACAATGGTAAAAAGTACTATACGTTGTTTGGCTTTGATGATTTCAGTGTCAACAGCAACAAAAAATGGATGGAAGTATTATCCTTTAATGAAAAGGGCGAGCCGGTCTTTGGGGGTCCCTTCTTCTCTTATAAGGATGATTCCGTCAAAAAACCGGTACAGCCAAGATTTAGTATTCAATACAAGAAAGAGGCAAGGACCTTCCTGAATTATGATCCGGAATTAGACGTCATACTCGTAGATCACCTCATCTCAGAAAGTGATGAACCGGAAAAGAAATGGACCTATATACCCGATGGCGATTATGAAGCCTTCAAATGGCAGAACGGTCAGTGGGTGCACGTCAACAAACTCTTCAACCAGATGAGGAAGGACGGCGATTTCCCGAAAGAAGCATTGATCTATGATGATGCCGGCAATGCCAATGAGCGCCAGTTGGAAGAAGCTTCCCAACGCAACCTGGAGAAAGCAAAGAAACAACCGGCGCCACCGAAGAAGAAAGGCAATTAGGTTACGGGTTTCGTGTTTAGTGTTCCGGGTTGCTACCGCAAATCGGGCAGACAGACAATTTCGTTACAACCTGATTTGGTAAAAAGCCGCAAACAGCAACTCTATCTTTTGTCAACAGCTTACACCTAAAGAACCCGAAACCCAAAACTCCAAACCCGAAACGCTTACTGCCCAAGTAATTTATTCTTAGCCTTGTTGTATTCTTCTTCAGTGAGTATCCCCTGCTGCTTAAGCTGGAACAGCTTTTCCAGTTCAGAAGCTATATTATGAGTGGGAGCGCCCACGGCTGCACTGGTAGCAGTGGTAGTGGTAGAAGCCCATCCCATGGCTGCCGCCATTTGTTTGGCCTGGCTGGTCAGTTGCAGGTTCTTGTATTCTGACTGGGCCAGTGTGATCGTATCTTTCAGCCGTTTGGGACTATGCACATTGTAGTAATCGGTGGCGCCTATTTCTGCAGCGGTCTGTATCTCCACATGACCGTAGTTAAAAATGCGCCCCCATATCGTCTGATCGTAGGATACATTATTGATCTTTTCCAGGGGGCTCTCCTTGGCATAGTGGTTCAGCAATCCTGTTTCATCAATCACCCGGTAATTGGTAACCACCCAGATATCCACTTTCCAGCTCCACCAGGCAAACAGGCAATACAAGGCGCCTGCCAGGGCAGCAATCCATCCCCAATACTGTACAAAGCCGATTAAAACAGACGCAGCAATACCTGTTACCAGCAGCAGTACCGGCACGATCAGTTGCAGCCAGCTTCTGTGGGTAACCAATAATATAGTTTCATCTTTCTGAAGGGGTGTCCGCATGGGAAATATTTAGATAATAAATGTAATACTTTCTATTATGTCAGGCTGAGCCCGTCGAAGCCTCTTTACAACTTTTAACCTTTTTACCTCGTTGCCTCTACACTTACCGGTAACAAGCCTGCCTCGCCAGCCATTCTTTTATCAATTTATTCCACTTATCCTGTATAGCATGGTTCATGCCATGACGGGTTTCTGTATCATACTGCTTTTGCAGGGCACTCATCTCCTGTTGCTTCTGAGCAGCGATCAGTTCCAGCGTTTCAAGGTAATTACTCTTTGTAAGCTTTTGCTGCCGCATGGTATCGGCCAGCTCACAGGCTTTAATAGCGGTAATATCAAAATGCCCCTGCTCATGCATGAGCACCTGCGCATTGTCGTGGTATTTTTTAAGGTACCAGGACTTCCTTTTATCAAAATAGGGCGTGATCAACACATGCACCCTGATCAGTCCGTTATCGAAATCCGTGGAATATCTTACTGCGATAGCGTCGGCCGTGCTGGCCGCTGCGCGGGAAAGTTCATCGGGCGTTGCCCTGAAATCATAGGGTGTTAAAAGCCGGGCCGGTGAATAACCCAGGAGGTTGGTGTCTTTGGGAGTAGGCTCAATCGTTACCGTGAGCGTAACCGGCGCATCGGATGAATAGATCAACTTATTCTTCCCCCACCAGTTGTCAAATTCCAGCAGGCTGTTCCGGAGGTTCTGGCGCACCAGGTCTTCTATATGCCTGAAAATATCGCCCATCGTTTGCACTTCTCCCCGACCTCTGTATTCAGTAATCTTTGTGCCTTTTACAAAGAAAGCAACGGTCGTAACCGCTTCTATTTTTGTTCTCAGGCCGCTGGCCAACTCCTGTATGTGCAGTTCAGTAATATGCAGTTCTACCGCAGTGGAGGTGGTATCCTGGCCAAAACTCTTGCGAATGAGCCCGCTGATGGCAGTGGCGGTTCCCTGTTCAAAACTAATAGCCGTATTCTTCTTCCCGAATACGCCTGTCCTGAGCTCACCGATCGTAGCCGTATCGGCCCGGTCGTCTGTAACGGTAACAACATGGTAATGCTGTAACCGCTGGCCGGGGTCTTCCTCCCTGAACCGGATATAGCGGGTATTCTGTTGGGCTAACAGTAAATGAGTTGATGACAACAATATCACCAACAGCCATAGCTTTCGATACATACTGCAGCAATATAAGAAAGAAGGGGCATTTCATCAATCGTCCAGCTTCAGTACGGCCAGGAAAGCTTCCTGGGGTACTTCCACGTTACCGATCTGGCGCATGCGCTTCTTACCTTCCTTCTGCTTTTCCAGCAGTTTACGCTTACGGCTGATATCACCGCCATAACACTTGGCGGTAACGTCCTTACGCATAGCGGAGATGGTTTCCCGCGCCAGTACTTTAGCGCCAACGGCCGCCTGGATGGCAATCTGGAATTGCTGACGTGGTAAAAGCTCCTTTAGCTTCTCGCAGAGCCTGCGGCCAAATTCCTGCGAACGGCCACGGTGGATCAGGGCGCTGAGGGCATCCACTTTGTCATTGTTGAGCAGGATATCCATTTTTACGATATCACTTTCGCGGTAACCAATGGGATGGTAGTCGAAAGAAGCATAGCCACGGGTTTGGCTCTTCAGCTTATCATAGAAGTCGAATACGATCTCTGTAAGTGGCATTTCAAACTGCAGTTCTACCCGTGTAGTGGTCAGGTAGCTCTGGTTGAGCAGTATACCCCGCTTGCCAAGGCAAAGGGTCATGATATTACCAATATACTCTGGCTTGGTAATGATCTGAGCCTTGATGAAAGGCTCTTCAATCCGGTCTGTTTTTACCGGATCGGGAAACTCAGTAGGGTTGTTCACGATCACCTTCTCTCCTTTTGTGGTGTAGGCGATAAAGCTTACGTTGGGAACAGTGGTGATCACCGTTTGGTCAAACTCCCTTTCCAGTCGCTCCTGGATGATCTCCATGTGCAGCATGCCGAGGAATCCGCAACGGAAACCAAAGCCAAGGGCCTGGGAAGTTTCCAGTTCATAGGTAAGAGAAGCGTCATTTAACTGCAGTTTATCCATGCAATCACGCAATTCCTCAAACTCATCTGTATTGACGGGGAAGATGCCCGCGAATACCATGGGTTTCACTTCCTGGAAACCTTTAATGATCTCCTGGGTGGGATTGGCGGAAAGCGTAATGGTGTCCCCTACTTTTACCTCTTTGGCATTCTTGATACCGGTAATGATGTATCCTACATCGCCGCAGGTAACTTCTTTTTTCTCCGTCATCTTCAGCTTCAGGATACCCACTTCATCTGCTTCATACTCCTGTCCGGTAGACACGAATTTTACCTTATCACCTTTCCGGATAGAACCATTGACAATACGGTAGTACACAATGATACCCCGGAAACTATTGAATACGCTGTCAAAGATCAGGGCCTGCAGGGGATCGTCGGGCTTGCCTTTGGGGGCAGGGATACGTTCTACAATGGCCTCTAAAATGCCATCCACACCTATACCGGTACGGCCACTGGCCAGCAGGATGTCTTCCGGTTTGCAGCCAATCAATTCAATGATCTGGTCCTGCACCTCTTCGATCATGGCCCCGTCCATATCAATTTTATTGATAACGGGTATGATTTCCAGGTCATTATCTATAGCCAGGTACAGGTTGCTGATCGTTTGCGCCTGGATACCCTGGGTAGCATCTACCAGCAGCAGGGCGCCTTCGCAGGCGGCCAGGGCGCGGCTCACTTCATAGCTGAAGTCAACGTGGCCGGGTGTATCAATCAGGTTCAGGATGTACTCCTGACCGTCTTTATGCTTGTAATTGATCTGGATTGCGTGGCTCTTGATGGTAATACCCTTCTCCCTTTCCAGGTCCATATCATCCAGCACCTGGTCCATCATTTCCCGCTCACTGATCGTGTTCGTGGTTTGTAACAGTCTGTCTGCCAGGGTACTCTTTCCGTGGTCAATATGGGCGATAATACAAAAATTGCGGATATTCTTCATGTACGTTGCTTCCTCTGTTTAGGAGGTGCAAAAGTAGTTGATTTTGGGGAGTCTAAGCATAAAAAAGTCTCCCACACCCGGTGCGGAAGACTGTCAATATCTTGTTGGGAGAGCTATTAATTCTTATCGTATACAAACGTGTTCTTCGTTTCACCGCGTGGTGAAACGGAAGTCACATCGAGGGAGAGCGCTTTACCGCCTTCCAGCAGCTTCCAGATCTCTGTTGTTTTTATTTCAAAAGTATTGCCGTCGCGCTCAAAATTGATCGTGGAATTAATCGTCAGCTCTTCTCCGCCGGCGCTCCAGGTGGAAGTGGATACTTTTTTGGAGTTGCCAAATACCGTGCTTTCTGTGGGCTTGCCATCAAACGTGACCTTTTCAGAAGTGGTTCTTGCTTCCCCATTGGGCGTATTGGAAGTACGCTCTATCACAAGGGCATCACCATCGGCGGTGACTTTGATCTTTTGGGCATTCATCCGGAAACGTCCTTCACTGAGCTTGCTTTTCTTCTCATTGAAAGTCCATTCCCCTTTAAAATCGGCATTAACGATAAGGCTGGCAGCACTGCCCATGATAGCAATGCCCACCAATAAAATGGCGGCGAATCGGGTCTTCATAAACCTGGTTTTGAGTGTGTTAAAAGGAAAGAAAGTTAGGATTTATCTTTTAATCTCCGCTGCATATAATTTTTATTAATTTGTACGTTAATAACCCTTTCGCAAACACTATTTTCCTGCAGACCACCTCCTGCTTATCCCATTAAGGGAAATCAATAACACCATTGGGAAACATTATCAAAACCTTGCCGGTATAACCTGTTTGTAGTCAACCTATGCCAGACAGGTATACGATTTGAAAAAAGAGATAGGTGTCAGGCTGAGCCTGTCGAAGCCCTTCGACAAGCTCAGGGTGACAATGCTGAATCCTGTACTTATGAACCCACTTGTACCCAACCGTAAACAGATCATTGTATCTACTGTAAGCGTGGCCTTTCCGGATTACTTCCTGAGAAGGCGCGTACTGATCACCCTGCTGTTATTGACAGCCTTCTACCTGCGCATCAACGCGCAGGCAGTATCAGAAGTCATCACCGATTATAATGGCTATTGGAAAAGCCGGCAGAACAGTATCAGCCCTGTAAAGCCCGATAACAGCCACAACATGCTGGCCTTTACCTTCAATGGCACCCGCTACTCCACCGGTGTGAACGATGCCCTGCTCACTTCCAGGGGCGATGTTTTTGTGCCGGGCGATTACCGGGCCTTACAGGTATACTCCATCGCCAACCCCACCAACGCGAATACCAAAATTGGTTTGGGCGCCTTGTATGATGGTGTACACAATGGCCCTTCCAACCCACGGCCTTCCAATAACATTGCCCAGTACCTGACAGATGGTATAAACGGGCTCAACCTCGGCACCGGTATAGCCAACCTGCCGGCCGGAGAAATTATGTTTGCTTTAACTGGTTTACAATCGCAATTCATTGGCGATGGCATTCCCGATCTGCTGGTAACACAGATAGCTGACCCTTCGAGTTCAGCAGACAGTTATGAATTTACAGATGCGAATGGCAACAGGATCGGCAATAAAGTAGATGTGGTGATCAATACGGTTCCGAGAGTAGGCGTATGGGTGGCCGACTTCTATGATGTCAATACAAACCCTATGGCCCTGATCGCCGGCTTTACGCAAACAGAAAGGAATATCCGTATATGGGGAGCTGATTTCAGCGCATTCGGCATCAACAGCAGCAACGTGCATGATGTGGTATACTTCAGGATACGGATCAGCGGCGATAGCGATGTAGCGTTTGTAGCTTACAACAACCAGGCGGTGAGTGTAGGTGGCCTCCTGCCCTATTACAATCAGCCTGGCAGGACAAACAATCCCAGCGAACCAACTACAAAGACCCAGGCTTATCCCAATCCCTTCACCAACAAACTGATCCTAAAACACCAGCCGGCTACCGGTGAGGAACAATACACCCTCTACAATATACAGGGTGTAGCCTTATTGCAGCATAGACCGGTAAAAGGCAGTGTGCAAAGCACTTTCGATACGCAGCAGCTTCCTGCAGACACTTACGTACTCGTATTATCCAACGGTAAAGAACAACATACTGAACTACTGGTGAAAAAATAGTGGTATACTTGTACTGCTGTTACAGGATATAATGGATCTTAGACCTGTCAGGTCTATAATTCGTATACGAGACTTCAGACTTTTCCTTACATTCGTGATAAACTTAATGTGATTATGGACCTGAAAACCCTTTTTGAACAAGCTGCTGAAGAGAGCAAAACATTATCCGACCGTCCGAGCAATGATACCCTGCTGCAACTGTACTCCCTGTACAAACAAGCTACTGAAGGCGATGTGAATGTAGACCCACCGGCTAATCCATTTGATTTTGTATCCAAAGCCAAGTTTGAAGCCTGGGCAGGTTTAAAGGGGAAAACCAAAGAAGCTGCCATGCAGGAATACATTAACCTGGTAGGAAAGTTAAAAGGCTAAGCTGCCCGCAGCATGAAAAAAACATTCCTTTACAAGGTTTGGCTCCATGACAAAAAACTGTTCTTCCTAATTACCGGCTTCACGCTGCTGACATTGCTCTTTAATCTGCTGGGTGATGAAGTAACGCCTTTCTTTGTGTGGGGCATGTACTCTGAAAAGGAACAGCCTGCCACGGAATATCAATTATTAAAGACCACCATTAATGACAGCCTCGTTGTAGATGGCTCCTCGGGATATGCTTCCCCCACCCTCTTCTACCTGGGCGCCCCACTGGCCTATTACAGGCGTATAAAGGGAAACAATAATACCGACCCCGTCATTCCTTTCCTGCAGTCAAAAACAGGCGCCGGTTACAAGTTCATCCAACCATTGGAGAAAAAGCTGTTCAATACCGGCCCGCAGCAGCAGGCCTTCCTCCACTGGTACCGCTGCTACCTGCAACAGGTAATGGGCATCAATATCCATCACCTGAAAATTGATATCCTAGAAGTTCATTACAACAATACGCAGCATATTATTACCGATACAGCTTATTTATTTGAAAAATGGGAACGATCCTGACCCGCGACAGGGAGTATACGTCATTGGAGAAAAAGCTGCTGTGCAGGATCACCTTCGCGGGTATCTTCGGCTCACTGGTTTATGCCCTCTTATCACATACCCTCACGCACCAGTTGTGTGCACCCGTATTGAAATACCCGTATGTAGACCTCACCTATTGGCTGCTGCACCTGCTGCAGATACCCGAATTCATTACGGGCCATTATATAGTCGCCTGCCTGTTCGATGGGGCGCTGTTTGCGTTTTGTATACTGTCTTTCGGGTATCCCGGCAAACGCCTGTTCATCGGGCTGTTCACCCTGCTCTATTTCATTTACTTCATCATCTTTAATACCTATGGCGCCCACCACACGGGTCCCAAAATAGGGTTCCTGCTCATACCGCTTCCCTTCCTGGTAGCCAATGAACGATCATTCAACTATCTGTGGCAATCGCTCCGGTATTTTTTATTATTCGCTTATAGCAGCGCTTTTGCCTGGAAACTCCTGCGCTTTAGCTGGCTGTACGAAGATCAGGGAGTGCTCATTATGAAAAAAAACCTGGCGGCTTATCTATACTTCAATCCCTCCACAACACAAGCTGAGGTCTATCGCTGGTTGCTGCAGCATCCGGCCATTGTAAACAGCCTGTTCATAACAGGGTTTATCATGGAGGGACTCTTTATCATTGGTTTCTTTACCAGGAAATACGATCGTTTCCTCTTACTCCTGTCTGTTTTACTGCCGCTTGGGTTTTATTTTATGGCTGATGCGGCATTCTTTGAACTGCTCCTATTAAGCCTTACACTGGTCAACTTTCACCGGCTTCATTTTTTCCAGGATCAGGTGCAGCGCGCCACTTGAGCAGGCGCCTGTTGCAATCTTCCTTGCCAGCACGAGGGTATTATCACACATTTGCCGGTATTCGGCTGCTGACAGCGCTCTTAATTTCTCCTCTATTTCAAACAGGCTGCGAATGGTAAAGCCAATGCCATACCGTTTGATCAATTCGGCAGTGCCGGCTTCTTCATATACGATCAGCGGCATACGGCAAAGGATGTACAGCGAAGTTTTATGGTGGGAGATGTATTGCATATAATGCCCCATACTGCCTGCAGGTTCTTCCACGCCTTCCCCGTCCCATATCAATCCAAAGGCGCCTTCCAGTACCTGCGGCAGCAAATAAGGTTCTACAATACCCTTATAGCGCAAGTTGGCGCAGGCCTGCATCGCCGGCGTTACATGAGGACCATATAAATTAAACGATACGGAGGGGCACCTGCTGGCAACCGCATCCATCTTTTCCAGGAAGGGGCTCTTTTCAAGGTTACCGGCAAATGCGACAGACATCGCGGGCTCCCTTTTCACATCGGATGTTATCGTCAGAAAGTCGAAGAACTCTATCAGCGCAGCTTCATGCTGTGGCACCTGCTTACGCAGCCATTGCTCCATAGCATTATTATGCAGTATAAAATACCGGTATTGGCGGAATTGTTTAATCTCCTGCTGAAGTACGGCCTCATCCCCATGCTTTAGCCCGTTAATATCGGCAATGAAACACACAATGGTGATGCTTTTCCTGTAGCGCAGCAGTTTGATCAGCAATTTATTCATACCCGCATACATCGGATGCTGAAAGAATACGACGGCTCCACGGGGAAGCGTAAAGAAGAACTTAAACAGGTAAGCCAGCCGGCCCAGCTTTGCCCATAGGGAGAAATTATAATGAAAAGGAAAACGGACCGGCTCCAGGCCATTCGCCAGGAATACCTGTTCTACATCCATATTGCCTACACTGCCATGAAAAATGGTCTCCGGCTTATTCTCCTGTATAAAAAAGCATCGCTTACCGCCAACCATAGGAAGGATGTGATATTAATAATGATAGATTTTCTGCAGGCTCTTGCGCTTGATGGCCTCCCAGACCACAAGGGCAAAGGCATTGCGCATCACCAGCAACTGCACCAGGCTATACAACAAGATACACCCGGCAACAGACAACAACAATACCATACCGTGTGAGTCCGCTACCTTGCTGATGCCATATACCACCGGGATAAACAGCAGGGCGCTCCCCAGGGCATGCAGGAAACCTTTGGCGTCAAATAAAGACAGACCGGCCGCTACCTTCCTGGCATAATAATAATTGATCACCAGGGTAATGGCCTCCGACCCTACAATGGCCCAGCAGGCGCCCACATCGGCAAAATAATACGATAGCAGCAACGACAAGGCCATAAAGCAAAGACCACCCACCAACAGCCCGCGCAGGTATAACTTTTCCTGATCATAAGCGATCAGTATCTGCTTACTGAGAAACAGGTTGTACGTTCTTAAAAAAGGAAACAAGGTAAGTATCCGCACATCCGTTACGGCCGCCATGAACTGGTTGCCCAGGAAAGTAACGATCAATTGTTCGGCCAGCAGGAAAATGCCTATGCTCAGTGGCACCGCAAAAAAGACCATCAACTGGATATTGCGCGCCACCACCGCCTGTAACTGTGCTTTGTTGCCTTCCCTTACCAGGGCCACGATCCGCGGGAAAAAGACCAGCAGGGAATCTGTCAGCAACACGGTAGCAGCCTTCACCACCTTCATCGAAAAAGCATAATAACCTACAGCAGCGGCCGTGCTCACCAATTGTAAAAATACATTGTCCAGCAACAAAGTGATCCCATAGGTAAGACTGATCAACCAGGTAAATTTGGTATAAGCAATATGCTGCTTCCAGTTGATCCCTTTAAAACGAATGGGTACCTCTTTAAAAAGGTAATAGTTGTTCCATAAGCTGTTAAGGATGGCAGCAGTTACAACGATACCATAGTATAAATAATAATCTTCCGGTCCTTTAACCAGTATAAAAATAGAAACAAGTCCCAGCAACCGGGTCGCGAGCGACCGCAGGGTAATATACCTGAACTGTTCCATGCCCAGGAAATACCATTCGCAGGCAAAAAAATTAACCAGCAGGTAGGATACAGAAAATAACAACAGGCGTATATCCTGTATATGCTTCCAGGCAAGCACAACAGCAATAGCGTACAATAACAAGGCTATCCCGGATGTGACCACATGCAAGGCCAGCAGTTCAGCTACCAGCTTGCCCCGCGCTATCCTGTCATCTCTTTGCCGTGCAATGGCACGCATGCCGTATACCACAATACCAAACTCGGCTATGGAAATGAAATAATACGTAAAAGAATCGATAAAGCTTACCCGGCCAATACCATCGGGTGTTAATATGCGTGACAGGTAAGGAATGGATATGATGGGCAATAAAACCTGGCTGGCAGACAGTATATAATTATAGACCAGGTTCTTTTTTAAGCTCGCCAATAGAAATGATTTTAAACAGCAGAAATAGCATCACATGCCACAAACATAAGTATATTTACCTTATGCAAGAATCTTTACTGACCTTGTTGCGTTGTCCTGTATCCAAAAGCACCTTACAGTTGCAGGTCATATCCCGGTCGCTCAAAAAATACAACGGAGTGGACCAGGAAATCATCGAAGAAGGCATCCTGTTTGCCAGGGAAGATTGGTTTTATCCCATCATAAAAGGGATCCCCCGCCTGATCGTAGAGGCTTATGCAGACTATGAACCTTTCCTGCGAAAGCACCTACCCGATTATGCAGCACGCCGGCAACACCTCGAAAATAAATACCACGCCCTCACCCGCTATGTTATCAAAAAGAACAGGCGCACCAAAAAGAGCTTTGAACAGGAATGGAACCTTTTTAATTATGATAAAGACAAGACCTGGGATGCAGACCCTGCCGGTATGTTCCAGCGCTTCCTGGATGAGATTGCAGAAACCCGGGAAGCCTTACCCCGATACCTCATCTTCGATGCAGGCTGCGGCAATGGCTTACTCAACCAGTTGATCGCACAGCAGGGCGCTACTGTTCTTGGTATGGACTTCAGCCTCAGCATTGAACAGGCCTACCTGCGCAACGCAGAAGCCAAAGCCCTGTTCATACAGGGAGATGTGCAGTTTCCCCCGGTGGCCTTTGAGCAGTTTGACATTGTACATTGCAGCGGCGTATTGATACATACCAATAACCCGGAACTGTCTTTTTCCTGCCTCGACCCCCATGTAAAACCCGGTGGTAAATTGAGTGTATGGCTATACCATCCCAGAAAGGACTTCATTCATAACGTGTTTAATGGTATACGCCGCTTTACCTCCAGGCTTCCCTTGCGCCTGCAATATTACCTGTATGCAGTAACCCTGCTGCCGGTTAGTTTTATCATCAAGCGGATCAAAGGCAACAAACAGAATGGGCGGGAAATGATGATAGACATCCTCGACTGGTTCACTCCCGAATTCCGCCACCAGTTTGAACAGGCCGAAGCCGCCACCTGGTTCTATAAGCGCAGGTACTCATCTGTCACCACTACCACGACCTCCCTTTTTGGATACAATATGATCGGTATAAAACAAAAAGCAGCTTCCACGCAACCCAACAGGCCATTTCATGAGAATAGCCATATTTGACACAGAGCATTTCGAAGTATCCTACACCGTCATCCGGTTATTTGATAACGGGGTGAACCAGATCACCGTTTTTACCGATGCCGCCACCTTCCGGCAGTTCGAATACCTTTTTGGCAAAGACCTGCACCGGTATCAATGGGTGATACAGGGAGCGCAGGAATCCAAATACCGTTTCCTGCTTACTATGTATAAACAGGTGCGGCAGCAACGCATGGAGCTGTTATACCTCAATACCATCAGCAACAACTTCATTGTGTATGCAGGCATCATTGCCCTTTTAAAGAAAACACGGACCATTGTCACCCTGCATGCCATCAACAACCATTTCCGGTTCAAACCTGCCCTGAGCTTCCGCAGGTGGGTACGTCATACCGGCAAGCGGGCCCTCATAGCCGTAACACGGGAGTTCAATGTTATATCCGGTACCATGGTCAGCCACCTGAAAAACAAGCTGCCTGCCCACAAGCAGGTCCACAACCTGCCCGGCGCTGTTTTCGACCAGCAGCAACACGTCCATCCTCCATTGGCTATCCATGACAGCATCCACATCGTGGTGCCCGGCACGGTAGATCCCCGCCGGAGAAACTATGATACCGTACTGGAGCTGCTGGAACAAAGCCGGCACCTGCCGGTAAGGATAACGCTGTTGGGAGCATTTGCCCAACCTTATGGCAATGCCATCCGGTCAACCTGCAGCCGGTATGCCGCCACCCATAACAACCTTGTATTTTATAATACAGCTACCGTAGACCAATCCGAATTTGACCGGGTAATGCAGGAGGCACACCTGGTGTTGATGCCATCTGTTATTGATACGGTGCTGGTGGATGATATTCCCGAAACCTATGGCATCAGTATTTGCTCGGGCAATGTGGCCGATGTGATCAAACATGCCAAACCTTTCCTGGCTCCTGCAGGACTTACCCTGCCCGGCAACCTTGCCGGCAGCGCTGTTACTTATAACAACGTAGGGGATATGGTCCGGTTCCTGGAGTTACTCAGACAATCACCCGCCCGCTACGGGGAACTTGTACAGCAAGCCCTCAATAATTCGGGCCACTATACCATTGAAAAAGTACGCGCTCAACATCCCACGCTCTTCCCGCTCCTATAAAACTTTGCCTTAATATGTGATAAAAGGCAGTAATAATATGGCTACCAGGGAACATTTTCCATAGGTGTTTATGGAATTATCATGATATTGCATCTATTCCCTAAACTACTGCGGCATGAATTCGTTATCATTACCCGTTGTACACCCATCCTTTCAGAAATTAAAGCATGCCGGCCGTCTGTTGCATCTTACAGCAGGAGGCCTCATATTGGTGCATGCTATATCGCATTTCAACCAGCCCCAGTCGAGCCCCGTTTACCTGGGCTGCCTGTTGCTTATGGCACTGGATATTTTCATCCTGGTATTTGCCGGCAAGAATATCCTCATACACATGCCCAAAGTGAATCTCTTCTTCCGGCTGGCAGAGATCCTTTTCTTCCTGGGCATCGGGATCACGCTTTTCATCGAATCAAAATGGTTCATGGGCAGTCTGCACCTGGTCCTGGCCCTGGTGTACAGTTACCTGTTCTATTGCGAAAAGAATGTCAATTCCGAAGAATATGTGGCCATCCACCATACCGGCATCAGTATCCCCTCCCTGCCGGACAATAAATTCTTCCTGTGGTCGCACATTAACGGGGTGGAAGCCCAATACGACTGTATTACCATCAACACCTCTACTGATAAATCTTACCAGTTCGACCTCCGTAAAAATCTTGCATTCGAAGAACTCGATCAAATTCACGAATTTTGCAGACATTATTTAGGTGTCAGCCATTAGCAGTTAGCTTTAGCGGCGGCCACCTTACTGAAAACTGAATCATGTCTGTATTAAAGCAATCGCCGTACTTATTGTATTCTGACGGAAAAGGCAACATATTTGAAGATACAACCCTCTATGCCACAGGGCGTGCAGGCTGGGATGCCTTTGAGGTGCCTGTGGAGGACTGGATAGCACTGCCCGATGGGGGCTCCATGTATGAACTGCCCGGCCGCCGGGGCATCGGCATTGACGTAAAGACCGGCGAAATGCGCCTTTGTGAAAAAGGATGGGCCGTAGCCGCCTTTATTCCTCCCGCCCATACCGGCCTGTTCCTGGCCGCTTATGAAACCGGGCACGATGCGCCTACCCTGCCCCTGTTTTGCTATACGGCCGCCGGCTGGTACAATGAACAGTTCTATGTGCCTGCTGTGCGTATTGAGCAGGATATCCGGCAGGAATGCGCCGGTTTTAACCAGGATACTGTACAGGCCGGTGTGCATCAATTCCTGCAGGCCTACCCCCATAACAGGCTGGTAAAGCACCTGGCCGAAAATTGCGCCCTTACTTATCATTGCCCCGCTGCCCGTAATTACTTCATGGGCCGCTGGGAATGCCCCATACCCAGCTCCCCGGCCTGTAATGCCAATTGCATCGGCTGCATTTCTTTTCAGCCGGCAGATGAAGAGATCGTCTCTACCCAGGACCGCCTGAACTTTAAGCCTACGGCCGAGGAAATTGTAGAGTTTACCGTACCACACCTGGAAACGGCTCCTTATCCCATTGTGAGCTTTGGACAGGGCTGCGAGGGCGAACCCCTCCTGATGTGGGAAACCATCCGGCAGTCTATCCTGGAGATCCGCAAGCATACCCCAAAGGGAAGTATCAATATCAACACCAATGGTTCCAAACCTGCCGCGGTGGATGCCCTCTGCCAGGCCGGACTGAACTCCATACGGGTGAGCACCAACTCGGCCCAGAAGTACATTTATGAGGCCTATTACCGGCCCAATAACTATGAGTTCGAGGACATCGTGGAGAGCCTGAAAGTGGTGCGCAGGTATGGCGGCTGGGCCAGCATCAACTACTTTGTATTCCCCGGCGTGACCGACAGTGAGGCTGAATATGAGGCGCTGCGCAAGCTGATCCGGGATACTGACCTGACAATGATCCAATGGCGGAATTTCAACATTGACCCCGATTGGTACCTCGGAAAGATCAACTTATACGAAGCAGGTGATTTGCTGGGTGTCAAACAATTACAAGAGTTGATAAAAGAAGAATTTCCGGCTGTGAAGTTTGGTTATTTCAACCCGCCGATGGAAAGGATCAAGGGGAATTATGAACTGGATTTCGCGCATTGATAACGCCGTAAAGGCGAGTCGCTCATTGCTGATAATCATCTATTTACGTCGCCTGATTAATAAAAATAGTTAAGGTAGAAAGGACTACTTTGCGCACCGGTAACCAAAATGAGCACTTCGAGAAAGGAACTATATACAGGCATCGGATTAGCCATATTGGCCACCATCATCTGGTCGGGCAACTTTGTAGTAGCAAGAGGAGTGATCAAACAAATACCGCCTGTAGGGCTGGCCTTTTACCGGTGGGCTACCGCTTCACTCATCATGCTGCCCCTGGCCTGGAACCGGTTCCGGGAAGAAAAAGCCATCCTCCTTCAACACCGTTCTTATTTCTTCTGGACAGCCCTTACCGGCGTATCCCTTTTCAATACCCTGGTGTATATAGCCGGGCATCATTCACCGGCCATTAACCTGGCATTGATCGGCACTACTTCCTCCCCCGTTTTTGCCATCATACTGGCGGCCATTTTCCTGCGGGAGCCCATCCGCCCCTTGCGTATTGTTGGCCTGCTATTGTGCCTCGGCGGCATCGTATTCCTGCTGTCGCAGGGAAGCTGGGAACGGTTAAAGGCCTTCCATTTCTCTGCCGGCGATGGCTGGGTATTGCTGGGCGCCCTGTCTTTTGCCATCTACAATATCTTTGTCCGCCGCAAACCGGCAGGCATCCATCCACTTAATTTTTTATTTACAGTATTCACCATAGGAACGTTGATAATCTTACCGTTCTACCTAATTGAATTAAGCCATTCGGCCCCGATCAACTGGACGATCAACCTGGTATTGATCATCCTGTACCTGGGGGCAGGCGCCTCGGTGATTGCCTTCCTGTGCTGGAATATGGCCATCGCCCGGCTGGGCGCTGCCCGTACCGCCCTGTTTGGTAACCTGATCCCTATTTTCAGTGTACTGGAAGCGGTCATGATCCTGGGGGAAGAAATTACAATGGTGCATGTACTGAGCGGCATCCTGGTGATTGCCGGTGTGGTGATCGCAAATCTGAAAAAATGACAACTGACCTTATCTTCCTTTGCATTGCCGCTTTCCTGGCCGGATTTGTAGACGCCATTGTAGGGGGCGGCGGCCTGATACAAACACCTGTAGGATTAGTCCTATTACCTCAATATCCCGTAGCGACCGTACTGGGTACTTTGAAAATACCGGCCTTCAGCGGTACCAGCTTTGCGGCTATTCAGTATGCCCGTATGGTGAAGCTGGATTATAAACGGCTGGCAGCGATGACGACCATCGCTTTTTGTGCTGCTGTTGCCGGTTCCCGGCTGCTGACCATTGTCAGCAGTAGTTTTATGAAGCCCGTACTGCTCCTTATTCTTATTGGCGTAGCCATTTATACCTATACCAAAAAGAACTTTGGCGTGCATACTGAGAAAGATCATAGCGACAGTCAGCAATGGTGGTATGCCGCAGGCATCAGCCTGGTAATAGGCTTTTATGATGGGTTCATTGGTCCGGGGGCAGGCAGTTTTCTCATACTGGCCTTTGTCACCCTGCTGGGGTTCGACTTCCTCAAGGCCAGCGCCCATGCCAAGTTTGTGAACCTGGCCACCAACCTCGGGTCTATTATCTTCTTTGCCATCAGCGGCAAGATCATTTATGCCATCGCATTGCCCATGGCGTTATGCAATGCCCTGGGTGGATTTGCCGGCGCCCGGTTTGCCATCCTGAAAGGCAATGCCTTCATCCGCATCCTGTTCCTGGTAGTGGTTTGCGGCACCATCCTGCGTTTTGCGTATGATATCTTTTTTAAGTAACCGGCTTTTTGTATATTGGGTACTACAATCACCCCATATGCAAAGGAATACCTTTCACTTATCCAACCTGGTCCCCTTTTTACCTTACCTGTACTTCATAGGTCTTTCGCTTTGGATGTTCCTGAGCCAAATGGACAACAATGCAAACGTAAGTCACCTCAAACTATTGATATTGGCCGTCCCTTTTACCGTTCAACTTATCTTTTCCTTTAAATACGTTGACCTGGTATTGGGTATACTCACTTTTGCGCTGGCCCTATACCTTACACTGGCCTATGCAAGCGATGTGGCGAAGATCACAGACTATACCGCACGGGCCATTAGCTTTATTGCCGTTTGTGGCCTGATGGTGATACTCAACTTTGTGATGTCTATCCTGCTGTTCAGAAATGAACGCCTGCGCATCCGGCAGACAGCAGCCTCTTTTTAACAGTTTGCATACAGTTACCCATGCAATTAGCATATTCTTTGTAGCGTTTTACCGTAAAACATTGGTAAATTCGTGTAATCGAATCCCTTGTATATGGAAGACAATTTTGAATCAAAGAAGAATGCAAAAGCAGGCGGCTATACCGCGCTGGTATGTGGTCTGCTGCTGATCATTTTCTTTTTTGTGCGCTGGTCTCTACCTCCCTTACCAGAGCCTCCTGTGGAGGAAGGTATTGAAGTGAACCTCGGCAGCAGTGATGCAGGCCTGGGCGATGACCAGCCATTTGAACCCGGCTCTCCTGCCCCGGCAGAGCAACAGGCCTATACACCGCCCGCACCTGCACCAGTACAGGCAGAACCAGCCAAAGAGATGGTAGAGGACAATGAGCCGGATGCCCCAGTGATTAAAAAACCGGAAGTCACCAAACCGGATGCTACCAAAACACCCGAAAAGGATGTAGTGAAAAGTAAGCCGGTGAAGAAACCGGTGGAAGCTCCCCCTACTCCCCCTGTGGCCAAACCCAAAGCAGTATTCAAAGGCGTGAATGGAACCGGTACCGGCGGCAATGAAGCCGATACCTACAAGAAAGGCGGCAACCAGGGTATAGCCGGCGGACAAGGTGATCAGGGCCGTCCCGGCGGCAATCCCAACTCGGATAATTATACCGGTGGTGGAAGAGGTAACGGGGCAGTAGCCATTTCAAGAGGTTTGCAGGGACGCCGCATTACCGGCACCCCTTCTTTCACAGATGAGTTCAACGAAAATGCCAAAGTATCCATAGACATCCGGGTAGATGCTACCGGCAAAGTGATCTCTGCTGTATACCAACCGCGTGGCTCTACTACTTCCGATGCAGGCATGATAGAGATCGCCAAGCGAAAAGCTTTCCAGGTAAAATTCAATCCCGGTGATGATGAATCTGCCGGTACACTTCAGTTCAACTTTAAGCTTAGGAACTAACCAACAGTTACTAATCCTTCGATATATACAACGCCATGGTTTTGGAACCGTGGCGTTGCTTTTATAGCTTTGCTCTCCCAACAACGATGATGAATTACGCAGAAACGCTCCATTACCTGTTTACCCGCCTGCCCATGTTCAGCCGCATTGGCGCGGCCGCGTATAAAAAGGACCTCACCAATACGGTGCAGCTTTGTGAATACCTGGGCAATCCCCAGCACCGGTTCAAAACCATTCATATTGCCGGCACCAATGGCAAAGGCTCCACCAGCCATATGCTGGCAGCCATCCTGCAAACGGCCGGTTATAAAACAGGTCTCTATACCTCCCCGCACCTGCGCGATTTCAGGGAACGTTTCCGCATCAATGGCGCCATGATCGAAGAGTCGTTTGTGGTGGATTTCACCCGGCGCATACAACCTGCTATAGATGCCATTGAACCTTCTTTCTTCGAGATCACGGTAGCGATGACCTTTGACTATTTTGCCCAAAATAATGTTGACATCGCCGTCATTGAAACCGGCCTCGGCGGACGGCTGGACAGCACAAATATCATTACGCCTGAACTATCCATTATCACCAATATAGGCTGGGACCATATGAACCTGCTGGGTGATACCCTGGAAGCCATCGCTTTTGAAAAAGCAGGTATTATTAAGCCACGCATACCCGCTGTTATTGGAGAAACAGCAACTGCCACCCGGCAGGTGTTTGAGCGGGTGGCACAGGAAACACAATCGCCCCTGTTCTTTGCCGACCAGTTGCGCTATGTGGCCGACTGGAAGTATGAGCACCACGCCCTGCAGGTGCAGGTAACTCCTACCGGAACCGATGAACGCATTGCCTACACACTTGACCTGCCGGGTTATTACCAAACCAAGAACCTCATTACCGTACTGGAAGCAGTACACCAGTTACAACAGCAGGGCTGGCATATCCCAACAGCCACGGTGCAGCAGGCCCTGCAGCAGGTAAAGTCGCTCACCGGCCTGCATGGCCGCTGGGAAGTGATCCACCGCAACCCGGCTGTTGTATTGGATGTAGGACATAATGAAGATGGCATCAAACAAATACTTTCCCAGATAGAGCTCACCAACCACCATCACCTGCACATCGTTATTGGCATGGTGAAAGACAAAGACGTGGAGAAAGTATTGTTGCAACTGCCCAAAGAAGCCACGTATTATTTTACCAAAGCACAGATCCCGCGCGCCTTACCCGAAGATCAACTGGCCACCCAGGCAGCCACCCACGATTTGCACGGTCACACCTATGCCGATGTGAACACCGCCCTGAAAGCAGCACTGCATCGTGCCCACAAGGATGACCTGATCGTAGTGTGTGGAAGTGTGTTTGTAGTGGGGGAAGTGAATTTGTGAAGCAAGTGGTAAATAGCTAGTGGCCAGTAGGCTTTATGTGCAACTGATTAACTAAGCAGCAGCTTGTCAGTGGTGGCAATTCCACCACTCACTACTTACCACTCGCTTTCCCTTCCAGTTTCTTCAACGCATAATAAATAGCCGTTACATGCATGCTCTGGATGATCTCGTTGTTATCCAGTAACTGCTTCAATTCATCTATGGTGAAGAGGTGTATTTCAATATCCTCGTTATCATCCAGTGCTTGTTCCTTCACCAGTTTACCGCCGGTAGCGAGGTACATGTGCATCCAGTTGTTGTTGGTAGAAGGATTGGAGCTGGTTTTACCGAGGTATTCATATTTTGAGAAAGTATAACCGGTTTCTTCCAGCAGTTCGCGGGCGATGGCATCCTGGAAACTGGCATCGGTATCATCCACGCAGCCGCCGGGTATTTCATAGTGCGTCTCCCCCAGCCCATGACGGTACTGGCGTTCCAGGATCACCTTTCCATCTTCCGTTAAGGCCAGTGCAGTAACCCAGGTGGGGAACTCATATACATAGTAGGGAGTAACGATCCTGCCATCAGGACGTTCGCAGGTATCCTGCCGCACCGTAAACCAAAGGTCTTTGAATAAGTATTCCGATTTGAGGGTTTTCCATTCCAGGTTACGCATACATTATGATTTCGGGTTTCGAATTTCGGGTTTCGGGTTGCTGCCGCACGCTGGAATTCCTTGCCGGACTCCGGTCTCTGGCCCTGAGCTTCCAACCAGCCACCAGCAACCAGTAACCAGCTTACCATCCACTGGCCAGCACATCGGCAATGTGCATGGTTTGCAGGGGTAGTTGCTTATACCGTATGTAGCCATCGAGGTGCATGAGGCAGGAATGATCGGTAGAGATAATGCATTCAGCGCCTGTTTGCCGGGCATTCGTTACTTTCTGATCGGCCATACCGATAGAGATGGGCTCAAATTTCACGGCAAAGGTGCCACCGAAACCACAGCAGGTTTCCACATCATTCATCTCCACCAGTTCAAGCCCTTTCACGTGCGACAATAAAGCTCTTGGCGCTTCCTTGATCTTACATTCCCGTAAGGCGGCGCAGGAATCGTGGTAAGTAGCTTTCGTATGCAGGGAAGCGCCTACATCTTCCACTTTCAGTACATTAACCAGGAAGTCTGAAAACTCAAAAGCCCGTTTCTGCAATTCCTTTACTTCATTATGATGGGAAGAGTTATCAAATAACTGCGGATAGTAATTGCGCACAAAACCGGTACAGGAAGCGCTGGGCGCTACAATATAATCGGAGCCGCTGAAATCTTTCAGGAATTTCGTGCACACTTCCTTGGCCTCCCGCTGAAAACCGGCATTGAAAGCCGGCTGTCCGCAACAGGTTTGTTCCGTGTTGTATTGCACGGTACAACCTGCCTTCTCCAGCACCTTCACCATATTGAAGGCTGTTTGCGGGTAAAGCTGGTCAATAAAACAAGGTATAAAAAGTTGTACGTTCATGCTCCCTGCCCGCCCTGCCCCTAAAGGGGAAAAGTCCCCTGAAGAAGAAGAGACTTATTTTTTATACGAGTTAGCTAATGCGATCATCTTGATAGCAGTAATGGCGGCTTCTTCGCCTTTATGGCCATGCTTGCCACCAATACGTTCGTCGGCCTGTTGCTGGTTATCTACGGTAAGTACCCCAAAGATGGTGGGTACGGGAAGGGAGAGATTGAGTTGCAGTACGCCCTGGGTAACGCCCTGGCATACATAATCAAAATGAGGGGTATCGCCACGCAACACACAGCCCAGCGCAATAAAGGCGTCAGGACGGTCGTCCCTGTATTTATTGATGTCCCAGAAATTTTTTATACCAAAAGGTATCTCAAAGGCGCCAGGCACATTCACAATACGGATATGGCTTATGCCATGTTGCTCCAATATCCTTACACAGCCCTTTTCCAGTTCATCAATAATGCCGGCATTCCATTCGGTGCGCACAATAACAACACAGGCATCCTTCTTGGGAATGCCTGTATTTATTTGTAATAGTTTACTATTGCTTACTTCAGCCATAATTGATGTAAGAGTTATTTCGTATCGCCCAGCTTACCCAGGTATTTATCAACATCCTGTCCGC
The DNA here is from genome assembly GCF_011759375.1 of Paraflavitalea devenefica. Classification (NCBI taxonomy): domain Bacteria; kingdom Pseudomonadati; phylum Bacteroidota; class Chitinophagia; order Chitinophagales; family Chitinophagaceae; genus Paraflavitalea; species Paraflavitalea devenefica. The sequence continues at coordinate 102,167 of NZ_JAARML010000006.1, forward strand.
CCTGTGCCTCTGGCATTACGCTGCGGGGATAATCGTTCTTTACCTGGCGAAGGAGTTCAATGGCTTCCTGGTTCTTACCAAGGTCCTGCAGCAGCATGGCCGCACGGAACAGGTATTCAGGAGCATTCACCTGGTCTTCAGGAAGCAAAGTACCCGCTTTCTTATAATAAGGGACCGCTTCTTCTTTTTTACCCAGTGCGGAGTAAGCGTCGCCCAATAGGCCATTGGCGCGCATCTCAGCCACGATCTCATCGGAAGAGAAATCCTTCAGGTATTTAATAGCGTTATTGAAATCTTCCAGTTGCAGGTAGCAGGCGCCGGCATAGAATTTAGCCCTGTTGCCGGTTTTGGTACCGCCATATTTGGAGATCACTTTCAGGAATCCCTGGTTAATGCCGTCACCGTTCAGCGCCAGCTTTACAGAGTCGTTCCTGAAATATTCTTCAGCTTTCCAGATAGCTTCAGCAGCTTTTAATTCCTGCGGGCCTTTGTACAAGCTATTATAGGCAAAATAACCGCCTACCAGCAATACTACAACTGTCAGCGCAATACCAATCAGCTTGCTGTTTTTGCTCCAGAATTGTTGGGCGCCCGCCACTACTCTTTCTTCAGAAGTCTTTTCCACGGGAGCTTGCCCGGTTGGCTGAATCTCAGTAGCCATGTTGTCGTTTGTTTTAATGTTGGATTGTTAGGGTTAAGCTTAGTCTACAATGAACGGATAGTTCGCGTCCATGGCAACATCCTTCAACACTTCATCATCTGCCGGCCAGGGTGATTCTTCAGCGAACTTCACCGAAGCCACTACCGCATCATTCACACGTTTATCAATCGCAGCGATCTCGTCTTTGGTAGCGTATTTATTTTTCAGGATGGTATTCAATACCAGTTGAATGGGGTCGCGTTGTTTATACTCTTCCACTTCTTCCTTGGTACGGTATTTCTGTGGGTCGGAAATAGAGTGACCTTTATAACGGTAGGTCTTTATTTCCAGTAAGGTAGGACCATCTCCCTCACGGGCTCTTTTCACGGCACGGGAAATAGCCTCATGAACAGCTTCTGCGCTCATACCGTCTACCGTATCGCCCGGCATTTCGTAAGCGTCGGCCAGTTTATAAATATCCACTACGTTACTGGTACGCTCTACAGAGGTACCCATCGCATAGTTGTTGTTCTCGCAAATGAATACTACGGGCAATTTCCAGGTCATGGCCATGTTAAAGGTCTCATGCAGCATACCCTGACGGGCAGCGCCATCACCAAAGAAAGTGAGGGCCACGTTATCGGTACCCTTGTATTTTTCAGCAAAGGCTAGTCCGGCGCCGGTGCCTATCTGGGCGCCTACGATACCATGACCGCCAAAGAAATAAACATCTTTACCAAAGAAGTGCATACTGCCGCCTTTACCCTTGGCAGCACCGGTAGCCTTACCATATAACTCGGCCATACAGGCATCGGGGGAAACGCCTTTCGCCAGGGCCAGACCGTGGTCACGATAAGCGGTTACAAAGGGATCTTCCAGGCGGGTAGCGGTCATACAACCAGCGGCAATGGCTTCCTGTCCTATGTAGGCGTGGAAAAATCCGCGGATCTTACCGTCCATCTTATACTTTTCTTCTGCCATAAGCTCAAACTGACGGATTAGCTGCATCAGTTCGTACCAATACAAATAAGTCTCTTTACTGAATTTGGTTGCGGCCACTATACTTGATTTGAGGTTATCTGCCTTACAATCATTTCCTCACCCCGGGTACAGCCGGAAGGAAAAGGCGGGGGCAAAGATAAGGGGGAATCGGGGAATTTCTATGCATGAGATAAATTTAGATTTTGACTGTTAAGCCGTTGGAAGCGAAAAGCTTCCTGTCTTGCAGTTCCCCAATGATAGACTGGTCTCCGGGATCTCAGGGCCAGCCTATCCATATCGTAAGCCTGCCTGATTCTTCGGCTGCTTCCTGATTTTCCCCGTATTAATCCCTTAGTACATTCATCTTAGGCCGTATCTAACTTATCATTTATTTTATACATATTAAATAGTTATTATTCAAATATTCCAGAGATATTCCAGACCTATTGGGAGTGGTATATCTCTGAAATATCTCTGCTTTATATGTGGAGTATCTCTGGATTATCCTACTGCTTACTGACGGTATGGTTAGGCTATACTACCGGCCGGCCCGGGCATGAAAAAAGCCCCAGGAAGGGGCTTTCTGTATTATTAGTCAGGTAAAATAGTAATTACATACCGCCTGGCATCTTCCGCTCCTGGCGGAGTTCTTTCAGCGAAGGGTCCATCCCAATGGCCTGATTACAAAGCTGTTCCCCCTTTTGTTTATCGCCTTTCTTCTGGTAGGCCATGCCAATCATATAGAGCGCATTGGAATTCTTCTTGTCAATGACCAGTATCTGGTCCCAGGTATCAATGGCATCCTGGTATTTACCGCTGCGGTAATAAGCATCCCCTACATTGTACAAGAGTTCCACATCCTGGGGTTTGTGCTCCAGCACGGCTTTCAGGAGGGGCAGCCCCTTGTCGTATTCCTTCAGGTTAAGGTAGGCATTGGCGAGGTTTTCGAGGTAAACGTCGGTCCGTTTATACCCTTTTTCTCCTGCCATCTCAAACCAATACACCGCTTTTTTATCGTCGGGAATGGCATAGGCCACCATGCCGGCCTCGAACATCCAGTTCGCATTATTGGGATCACGGGCAATGGCCTGCTGGTAGCAGCCTTCGGCCCTTTTGTAGTTGCTCATTTCCACAAAGCAGCGGGCGGCGATGTAGGGCACTTCTGCCTTGGTAGAGTCATCGCGGAAAGCTTTTTCGCAGTATTTGAGGGCCTCGCCAAAGTTGTCCATCTCATAATAACTTTTGGCAATAACAAAGTTCAGCGGTTTGTTACCGATCTTCTTTTCCTGCATTTTCTGGGCATATCTTATCGCATCGGCCCATTTGCGTACGTTGAGGGATAAAGTAGCCAGGTTTTCAATCACCACCGGGTTATCCGGCTCTTTGGCCTCTGCTTTCAGGAATTTCTCACGCGCTTCCATATAGCGGTTCTGGGCTGTCAGCACATTTCCCCATTCGATGAGTGTGACGGCGGTATTGGGAGCAAACTGATCGGCTTTGGCAAAATTTTTCTCCGCTTCGCGATAGCGGCGGGCCTGTTGTTCGGCAACGCCCTTTTGGTGGTAAAAAGCAGCACTGTCGGCATTCTGGGCTATGCTCAGGGTCGACACACAGGTACACAACACAAGCCATACGAATGGGTACTTTCGCATAGTATACGGGATTTGTTAGGTTTCGTTCTGTAAGCTTATTTCAATACTATCATCCCCAACGGTGGCAAGTGTACATTTATTTCGTAGTGGTTTTGCTTTTTGTCAATAAGGGTCGTTAAAATTTGCGGATTATACACATCGCCCGTCCCCCCATACTTAGGGAGGTCGGTGTTGAAGATTTCCTTCCACACTTCTTTACCTCCTGCGTATACTTTCCAGTCGCGCCGCACCACCGGGGTGAGGTTCAGCACCACCAGCAGGTCATTGGCCGGGTCCTTCCCCTTACGGCGGTAGACCATCACACATTCCGGGCGGTGGGAAAGGTCCACCCATTCGAAGCCGGCCGGGCTGAACTGGTTTTCATACAAAGCAGGCTCGTTGCGCAGCAGGAAGTTAAGGTCACGGACACAACTTTGGAGCCCGGTATGGCTTTCATATTGCAGGAGATGCCAGGGCAACTCTGATTTATAGTTCCACTCCACATTGGCCCCAAATTCATCCCCCATAAACAGGAGCTTGCCCCCGGGGTGGGTAAACATGTAACCGTACAGGGCGCGCAGGTTGGCAAACTTCTGCCAGTCATCGCCCGGCATTTTATACAACATGGGGCTTTTACCGTGTACCACTTCGTCATGGCTGAGGGGCAGCATGAAGTTCTCATCATAATAATACATCATGCTGAATGTAAATTTATTCTGATGGTACTGCCTTTCAAGGGGGTCCAGCTTAAAGTAGCCGAGGGTATCATGCATCCATCCCATCATCCATTTCATGCCGAAACCCAGGCCATCCATAAAGGTAGGCCGGGATACGCCGGGCCAGTCGGTGGCTTCTTCTGCAATGGTTTGTACATGGGGGAAATCGCGGTAAATGGTTTCATTGAGGTCTTTGATAAAGGCAATGGCCTCCAGGTTGCCATCGCCGCCAAACTCGTTGGGCTCCCACTCCCCTTCCTCCCGGGAATAGTTGAGCTTCAGCATGGAGCTTACCGCATCCACGCGCATGCCATCAATATGGAATTTATCGAACCAGAAACGGGCGCTGCTGATCAGGAATGATTTTACCTCGCCGCGTTTATAATTAAATATATAACTGTTCCAGTCCGGGTGAAAGCCTTTGCGCATATCCGCATATTCATAGGTATGGGTACCATCGAACATAAAAAGGCCGTGCGCGTCGTAGGGAAAATGAGAGGGCACCCAGTCGAGTATCACCCCTATACCAGCCTGGTGTAAAGCATCTACCAGGTGCATGAATCCCTGGGGATCGCCATACCGGGAGCTGGGCGCAAAGAAACCGGTACCCTGGTAGCCCCAACTGCCATCAAAAGGGTGTTCCATCACCGGCATCAGTTCCACATGTGTAAATCCCATTTCCTTTACATAATTCACCAGGCGGTGACTGAAAAAGTCATAGGTGTTGTAGCGTTCCTCATCATTGGGATCAGGGCGCATCCAACTGGCCAGGTGTACTTCATATACGCTCCAGGGCGCTTTAGTACTGTTGTGGGCTTCGCGCTGATCTATCCATTCACGGTCGTTCCAGTGAAATCCGAGGTCCCAGGTAATGGAAGCGGTATCGGGACGGCGCTCCCAGAAGTTGGCAAAAGGATCGCCTTTATCCATTTTACGTCCTCTGAAGCCATGAATATGGTATTTGTATATTTCTCCTTTGGGCAGGTGCGGGATAAAGCCTTCCCAGATACCGGAATTATCTAACCGCACGAAGAGTGGATGTGACTGGGTATTCCAGTTGTTGAAGTTGCCGGTAACGGAAACCCAGGTGGCATTGGGCGCCCAAACCGCAAAGTAATACCCTCTTTTGCCCAGTACGGTGATCTCACGCGAACCAAACAGCTCATAGAGACGGTAATGGGTACCCCGCTGAAAATTGTCAATATCTTCCTGGGTAAACAGTGAATAGTTCCATACGGGACGGGTACTGTCTACAAAATGGATATCCTCGTACTTCTTCGTTTGTGCCACGCTTATATTTTTTTGATCTACTTTATGGATTCTTTAACGTCTTGCATCATACTATGTCCGTTGAACCGTGCGTTTGACCGGTGGTCAATCAAAACTGTTAAAACAGTTTAAAACTAATTAATCTAAAGGTGATTATCCGGATTTTTGCGGCCGGAAAGCCGGAAAAGCTTCCCAACCTTTTACCGACGTCTTTACGTCCTTATTATAGATTCGCCTGTTTGCAGATGTACGTCCCCGACTTGCAGATTTTGATTTGAAACAAGTGCCCCTGCAGCTAAGTTTACAAGGTTCAGCGTATAGCGTTCATATTAATTTAACACTGATCGAAAAACTCAGCTAATCATACAATTTAACCCAGCAAAGAACCGATGCAAAAACTAACGTTGATCTTCGGGATACTCCTTGTATCTGTCATGTCCGCATTTGCCCAACAAGCTACTCTTAAAGGTACAGTAATTGACACCAGCGAGAAGAAAAATCTTACCAATAGTGCAGTAGTACTATTGCGAAAATCCGACTCGGTAATGGTCACCTTTTCCCGGACTGATAAATCGGGCCAGTTCACGCTCCCACGCGTTACGCCCGGCAAATTTGTTTTGCTGATAACCCACCCGGCTTATGCCGATTACATGGATGAGGTGGAAGTAAAGGATGCATCTCCTGTAAACCTGGGCAATGTAGCCATGATCCTGAAAAGCCAGTTACTACAGGAAGTGGTGGTATCGCATAAGCTGGGTGCTATCCGTATTAAAGGCGACACGACAGAATACAAAGCCGACAGCTTTTATATGAAGGCCGGCTCCTCGGTGGAGGACCTGTTGAAAAAATTACCCGGTATTACGGTAGACAAGAATGGTAAGATCACTGCCCAGGGCGAAGCTGTACAGAAGGTACTGGTAGATGGGGAAGAATTTTTCAGTGATGATCCTACCATTGCCACCCGTGGCTTGCTATCGGATGCAGTAGATAAGGTACAGGTGTTTGACAAGAAGAGCGACCAGGCCACTTTTACCGGCATTGATGACGGGCAAAAGATCAAAACGATCGACCTGAAATTAAAGGAAGATAAGAAGAAAGGTCTCTTCGGAAAGCTGGAACTGGGCAGCAATGGCGACAAATACTGGAATAATAGCGGAATGCTCAACGCCTTCAAGGGCAAACGCAAGTTCTCGGCCTTCGGTATCATGAGCAGCACCGGTAAAACGGGTCTCGACTGGCAGGAGAATATGAACTATGGCGGCGCAGGTGGCAACATGGATATGGGCATGAGCGAAGATGGCGGCATGTATATTACCTCGGGCGGCGGCGGGGATGATGGTTTCGGCGGCGGCAGCTACTGGGGTGAAGGCTTCCCCAAAGGATGGGCCGGCGGCCTGCACTATTCCAATAAGTGGAATGGCGACAAGCTTCACTTGAATGGCAACTATAAGTTCAACAAACTGAATACCGAGGCCAGCGGCAACACCAGGAGCCAGTATATATTAAAAGATTCCCTGTATTATGTAAATGAAGAAGGCAATAATTACAACAGCAAGGAACGGCACCGCATTGATGGTATTTATGATATAACGCTCGACTCCTCTTCCAGCCTGAAGATCACAGTCGGTGGCTGGAAAGGAAAAAGCAATACACTGAATGCTTCCAAAAGCGAGTGGCTGGATGAGAATGGCGATCCCGTGCGTAAGATAAAACAGAGCACCAGTTCGCTGGGCGATAACCAGGCGCTTACCTCCAACATTGCCTACCGTAAGAAGTTCAAAAAGGCTGGCAGAACGATCTCGGCCACTTTCAACCAGGATTACCGGGAAACGATGTCGGAAGGGTTCCTGTACGCGGAGAATACTTTTTTCAGCAATGGCGACAGCACCCTGCAGATAGTAGATCAGAAAAAGATCAATGATAATATTACAGCCAATGTAAATGGCCGCTTATCCTACACCGAACCTTTATCGAAAAGATCGGTGCTGGAATTCAATTACGGCATCAGCAACAGCCACCGCCAGTCGCGCAGGACAGCCCTGGAAAGCTCTACACCCAACGGGCCTAAGTATGATGAGGTGGTAGACTCACTGACGAACGATTATGCCTTCAACGTATTGAACAACTCAGCCGGTATTAATTACCGCTATGCCAAACCCAAGAAGATCAACTTCTCCTTTGGCGCCAATGTATCGCGTGCCGACTTTACCCGCAAAGACCTGAAGACCGGCGCCGATACCCGGTACAGCTTTACCAATTTCTTCCCGCAGGCGAATGTTGGCTGGACAATAGGACAGGGCGGCAACCTGCGTTTCAATTATTTCGGCAGTACCCAGGCTCCTTCGATCGACCAGATCCAGCCGGTGACCGATAACTCGGACCAATCGAATATCCGCATTGGTAATCCCGACCTGAAGCAGGCTTTCCGCAACCGCTTCAACCTGAATTATAACAGCTATAAGATATTATCTGAAAGCGGTATCTGGGCAAGTATTAATTTCTCTACTGTTCAGAACGACTTCAGCTCAAGGACGTCCATCAAAGACGCGAAGCGGGTGACCCAGCCGGTAAACGTAAACGGCAATTATAACCTGAGCGGCTGGTTTGATTATGACAGGAAGATCAAAAAACTGAAGTTGTACGTAGGGCCAGCCCTGAACTTCAATGTCGGCCGCAATGTGAACTTCATTGATAGCCTGGAGAATACCAACAATAACCGGAGCCTGGGTGGCGGCATACGTCTCCGGTACGAGATCGAGAAGAAATTCTCCATCACGGTTCGCTCCGGTATCAACTTAGTCAAATCCAAATCTTCCCTGCGCCCGGATGTGGTGACCGAATACTGGACCCAGGAGCATGAAGTGTGGGCCAATGTTTCCCTGCCCTGGAAGATCGACCTGAATACGGAATGCGAGTTCAACTTCCGCCAGAAGACCGACGTCTTCGACAGGAATACAAATGCCATCCGCTGGAATGCCAATATCGAAAAGAAGATACTGAAAGGCGATGTGGGCCGCATCCGGTTCTCGGCTTTTGATATCCTCGACCAGAATATCGGCTTCAACCGGAGCGTCAACAGCAACTTTATCAATGAACGGACCTATGATACTTTCCGCCGTTACTTTATGCTGTCCCTGATCTGGAACTTCAGTAAGAATGGTGCGAAACCCATGGGCTGGTAACAGCAGGAAGTCTGAAGTCGGAAGTATAAAGTCCGACCCTCAGCCTCATTGCCAACTACCGACTGCCGATTCACGAAATAACAAACTTATTATATGCAACTAAGATCATTTATAGTAACCTGCTTAGTACTGACAGCCTCTATGATTGCACAGGCGCAGCAGCAATTCATTACGCACGGGAAAATTGAATATGAGCGGAAAGTAAATCAACATTCCATGCTGGAAGAAGGCAGTATATGGAATGATGTGATGAAGAAGAACACGCCGAAGTTCCATACCGCTTATTATGACCTTTATTTTAAGGATGGACTGTCATTGTATAAAACCGGCCGGGAGCCGGAAGTAAGGCAGAATAAGGTATGGACCGTATTTATAGCAGAGAATACGATACAAACGAATTTAGACAGCAGCAAGACTACCACCCTGAAGGATATTCAGAATGACCTGTACCTGCTTACCGATTCTGTACGGAAGATAGACTGGAAGATCGGTACAGAGATCCGCAAGATTGCCGGATTTGATTGCCGCAAAGCAGTAGGCAGGATCATGGATTCGATTGTAGTGATCGCTTTTTATGCTGAGGAGGTATTACCTTCCGGTGGCCCTGAATCATTCAACGGTCTGCCCGGCATGATACTCGGACTTGCCATTCCCCGCCTGCATACCACCTGGTACGCCACCAAGCTGGAACTGATTGAGGTGACCGACAAAGACCTGGCAGCGCCCAAAAAAGGCAAGAAATATACAAATGCCGCTTTTCAAACACAGCTCAGGGATATTATGAAGGATTGGGGCGATGAAGGGAAGAGATTGATACCGCAGATATTGTTGTGAGTGGTCAATAGTGAGTGGTGAGTGCCTTTGCTTCGATGGCCAGACAAGCCACTATGCCCGTAACAAACGCACTCACCACTGACAACTCACAACTCACGGTTTCAATTCCAGCACCAGTTGTGTCTTCGCTGGTATTTTCATCTTGTCGCTTATTGAAGTCGTTTGGCCGGTAATCACATCCTTCGCCCTGGTAAAGCCTTTCAGCCTTTCTACAAAGCGGGCAGTGGCCAGTTCCATATCCTTGTCATTGGGATTCATGATGCACATAACTGTTTGCTTTGTATCGTACCGGAAGTATACATATACCCCATCTTCGGGCACATATTGCATGAGCTTGCCGGTCTTGATGGCTGATGATCGTTTGCGGAATTGCGCCAGTGTACGGGTATAATTAAATAAACTGTCTTCTGATGGGGTGCGGCCTGCGGAGGTGAATTTATTCGCGCTATCCCCTGCCCAGCCACCGGGAAAATCGAGACGCACCAGTCCATCCGGATTGGCAAAGTTTTTCATCATCACCTCGGTACCATAATACAATTGCGGCACGCCACGGAAGGTGAGCAGCCAGGCCAGCCCTATCTTCAGCTTTTGTACGTCCTCTCCTACTACCGATAAAAAACGGCTTAGGTCATGATTATCGAGAAAGATCACCTGCTTCATCGGGTCTTTGTATACAAAATCATTGGTGGCCGTAAGGTATAAACGGTTTACGCCTTCTGTCCAGCCAAAAGGCTGGTTCAGCGCCGGTACGATGCCATAGAGGTTCAACTGGAAATCGGTAACAGCAGGCAGGTTACTCTTATAAGGGAGCTGGTATATATTCTGTGTAAAGAAGCTTTGATTGGGAATGCCATGCACCCAGGTCTCCCCGAAAATATGCAACTGCGGGTATTCATCCAGCAACGCTTTGTTACAGCGGTTCATAAAGGCGAGGTCATTGTAAGCATAAGTATCTATGCGCCATCCATCCAGGCCAAATTTTTCCGTACACCAAAGGGCATGCTGAATGAGGAAGTTGGCCACATAAGGATTGTGCTGGTTCAGGTCGGGCATGGAAGGAACGAACCATCCATCACTCATTTTCTTTTTATCAATCGCCGCCGCATAGGGGTCCATCAATACCTGGTCTTTATAAGTAGTATTTGTATAGGTAGGCCAGAAATGGAACCAGGTGCTGTCGGGCAGGTCACGGAACAGGAAATGTTCAATGCCTACATGGTTATATACCGCATCCTGGATCAACTTCATCCCTCTTTTGTGCAAGGCATTGGCAAGGGAATGATAGGCAGCAGCGCCGCCGAGACGTGGTTCAATGGTATAATGATCCGTAGCGGCATAACCATGCTCTGTGCGTTGGGGCATATCATTTAGCAGTACGGGATTAAGCCAGAGGGCCGTCACGCCCAGGTCCTGCAGGTAATCCAGGTGGTTTTCTATTCCTTGCAGGTCACCGCCATGACGATCAAATATCTCATTCCGGTTAAGGCTTTGGTCTTTCAGTCCGGCCATGCGGTCATTGGAGGGATCGCCATTGCTGAAGCGGTCGGGCATGATGAGATAAATGAGGTCTTCACTGGAGATGCCCCGTATCCTTGATTTACCGTTTTCGGGATTACGGGCTTTCAGTTCATACTGAATGATCACCTGTTCGCTGCGGATCATATTGGCTATGCGTATCTCCTTCCTGCCGGGTTTGGCATTAGCAGCAATCTCTATATCCAGGAAGAGATAATGATGGTTAGCGGGCCGGTAGGTTTTTATCACCTTAAAATCGCTGTTGAGTGAATAAGCCGAAAAAGTCGTAGAAGTAAGTCCCGATGACCTGTACACCATCAGTTGCAGCTTCCTGTTCTTCATGCCTGTCCACCAATGCGTGGGATACACTTTTACCTCCGTTTGTGCAAAAGCACTGTCCTGCAAAAACAGGAAACAGGCAATGGTCAATACTATGATCCGCATAATTTGTATAATTCGTCTGAAATTTGTGATTTACCCGTTGCCCTCCTTGTTTGTTGTCTCGTTTTCTTTACAATAGATCTTCTTTCATCTTATCCTTCACGATCAGGGCGCATACGAAGCCGGCCAATACCAGCAGGCATCCGCCTATCTGCACAGCCAGTAACCGGTCATTACCCAGGTAGTTTTCCATGATCTTGCCGAAGAAGAGGGAGGCAATGATTTCGGGCAGCACGATGAAGAAGTTGAAGATGCCCATGTAGATGCCGATCTTATCTTCGGGCAGGTGCCCCGCCAGCATGGAATAAGGCATGGACAGGATGGAAGCCCAGGCAATACCCACCATGCTCATCGAAAGATATAACATGGCAGGATCGGTAATATAGTTTACGCTGATGAGCCCTACCCCGCCTATGAGCAAACAAAAAGTATGCGTCATCTTACGGCCAAACTTGCCTACCCAGAAAGGAAGGCTAAAAGAAAAGAAGCAGGTAACGAGATTGAGAATAGAGGAAGTAGCATTGGCATGTTCCAGCCCTTGTGTAAATAATTGGCTCACGGCCGCGTCGGTAGAAGTAGCATCTCCTTTAAAGATATCGCGGGCCACACCGGTAGAATAATAAAACCACATGAGGAACAAGCCGGGCCAGGTAAGGAATTGTACCAGGGCCAGCCGCTTCATTTGTTGCGGCATGTGGGTAACAGAATGAAATATTTCTTTCACAGCGCCGCTGAAACCACTGCCGTGCTGTGCATTGAGCTTTTGTTTCCAGTTGGGATCGCGCGGCGGGTATTCCCTGCTGCGCAGTACGGTATAGAGCACAGCCCCGATGAACATAATGCCGCCAATGTAGAACGACCACATGATGTTTTGCGGAATGCCTCCGGCCACTTTATCCCGTGAAATGTTCAGCCACTTGACAAGATAGGAAGGCAGGAAACCTGCAATGAAAGCCGCCGCCCCGATAAACATGCTTTGCATGGCATAGCCAAATGCCCGTTGTTTATCGCTGAGGTTATCGGCCACAAAGGCCCGGAAGGGTTCCATGCTGATGTTGATGCAGGAATCCAGTATCCACAGGGTGCCGGCGGCAATCCATACCGTGGGTGAATTGGGCATTACAAATAAGGCCAGGGAACTGAGGATAGCACCGATGAGAAAATAGGGCCGGCGCCGGCCCCAGCGGGGATGCCAGGTCCTGTCGCTCAGGTAGCCAATAATGGGCTGGACGATCAGGCCGGTCATAGGGGCTGCCAGCCACAGGCCGGGGATATCTTCCGGCTTAGCGCCCAGGTACTCATAAATGGCGCTCATATTGTTCATCTGCAGGGTCCAGCCAAACTGGATACCGAAGAAACCAAAACACATATTCCAGATCTGCCAGAAGTTCGCACGGGGCTTCACTTGTATGGCTTTCTCCGTTTCCAGTGTGAGAGGGGTAATAGGCTCCATAAGCAATCGTTATTTGAATTGGCAGCGGAAAGATAGGAAGTTATTGTGTAAGTAGTACACATATGTAAGAAATACGCAAAGCCTTTGAGGCAACGAGGCATTGAGGCAGCAAGGCAACGAGGCCTCCTATTTATTGTTATCGTTTTTTGGTGCGGGTTATATTTTTTGGCTAACTTCCCCTCCCCTAATTCCTGGTTGATCCATGCGCCTGATAAAACAATGCTTTCTCTATTTTAAAGAAGGAAACTCTGACAAGGTTTATGAAATAGACCTGTGTGATGTAGGCAATGATAAGTATGTGGTGAATTTCCGTTATGGCCGCAGGGGCGGTACCCTGAAGGAAGGCAGTAAAACGCCCGTACCTGTATCCCTGTCTGATGCTGAAAAGATCTATGATGAAGTGGCCGATGAAAAGATCAGCAAGGGCTATACCACTTCCGAAAGCGGTCAGCCGCCTGCTCCAAGGGCCAGCGCTTTTACCCTGCATGTATCTCCTGGTGTTACTACCGACTGGACGTTGCTGCCTGATGGCCGTAATAAATCCATCCTGAAGCGTTTGCAGCAAGCTGTACAGGGCAGCACTCCTTCCCGGAAAACATCCTGGAAACTGAGTCGCGTGATCTGGAAGGCGGGTGAATACAAGATCAAAGAAGCTACCCCTTATCTGATCCAATTATTTCAAAAAGGCGACACGCTCCATCAATACGCCTGTACCTGGGCATTGGCCCGTACCGGTAATGAGGATGCAGCCGGCGCCTTGCAGGCAATTTATAAAGACCACTCCTCCCCATTGGTCAGCCGCATAGCCGGGGCCGGTCTGCTTACTATACTTACCGGTACAGCCCGGGAGCAACACGCCACGCACTACCTCAATGCCCTGCCGGAAGCGATTAAAGCAGTCATTGAAAGCAACCAGGCCACTGCATTGGAGTCCCTGCTCACAGAAAGGCTATTGCAATTACAACCGCAATACAACTGGCTGGAAAGCCTGTACCTGCTTTCGGTGGAAAGAAGATGGCTACGCCCTTTTATAAAGCGGTTATTGCTGCAGGCGCCTTTACAACCCAATTATTTTAAACACGTACGCGCTATTTATAAGCTGGCTGAGTTGCTGGATGATTTTGAATTTACCGGCGTGCTGGGCTGCCGTATAGAACGGGAAGAAGAAATGTTTGAGCACCATGTGCCCAATACTGTCCGAGAGCGGAAAGTATTTGTGCAGGAAGTGGATGAATATGTGAGCCCGCACAAGGAACTGCTGAAAAAGAACAGCCGGCTGGCCTACTCACAAAAAACACGCTGGTACCTGCACCGCCGTATACGCCGCCGCCTGCAAATGCTGGGCAATACCAACAATACCGATTATGTGAAGCTGGCTACCGCCTTGCTGATCAGCTATAATAAAGAACGGGATTTTAAGGAGACCTACTCCACTACCCATTATACCTGGATAGGTGGCCGGTACACACAGGTGAAGACCCATTACCCGCAAAATGCGCACGCCGTATTCATGCACCAGGTATTAAGCGGTGAACATCCTGAGCTGCAACTTGTCAATGGCCATGTATGGAAAATATTAACACCCGCGGCCGCCCGTGCTGCTGCACAGGCACGCCAGGCCATCCAGAATAACCGCAATAGCGGCGGCTTGCTTAAAAAGCTGATCGGACTGTTTTCCAAGAAGAAAACTGCCTATACGCCGATAGCTGGTCCCGTGCCCTCATCAACGCAACAGCCGGCAGCGGCAGCGCCAACTTCCAATGAAAATGGAACGCCCTTCCTGCATTTGTGGAACCAGCTTCCGCAATCATACCTACAATTGTTGCTGGAAGCGGAGATGGAAGAGATCCATGAGTTTGCCGCCGGGGCATTACCCATTCACCCATCCTGGCAAGAGATCAAGGCAAAACTCGACCTACCCGTTTATAAACGTTTAGTTACATCACCCTTTTCCATACCGGCTGAATTCGGCTTTACCCTCGTACAGGAAAGGTATGCTACCCTGCAACCGGAATGGGACCTGGTAATTGCCCTGCTCAATGCCGGCCATGAACCGGCAAGGAATAAGGGAAAAGAGTGGACTACCGCTTACCAATCTGCTTATTTTCTCCAAAGTGATTTTATCAAAGACCTGGTGTTTGCCCGCCAGGCTGATATCAGGCAATGGGGCGCCGCACTTATCCGTAACAGTCAACTGACCAGTGACCTGAAAAAAGCGGTGGCAGGCAAAGCCATTGCAGAAATAATGGCTACTACCACCACGGATGAAAGCACCGCAGCGATTATCAAAGGCGCCGGTGACAGTTTATTTGAATTGTTTGGCCCCGAATTACAGGAAGTACCGTTTACCATCATCGCCGACCTGCTGCAGCATTCCGCTCCACCGGTACTGGTATTTGGCCTGCGGTTATTAAAGGCCAACCGCCAGCAGGTGAAACCTGATACGCTCAGCAAATCCCTGTTGGTAGGGTTACTGCAACATCCTTATGCCCCGGTACGGGAAGCCGGTATTGGCTTATTGACCGATATAGAGGCAGGCACTTTACTGAAGTACCAGGAAGAGATGATCGCCGCCTGCGTATCCGTGCATCAGAATGTACGGCAGGGCATGCCACCGGTGATTGGCCGTATAGCACAGCAGGACACCCCCTTTGGCAATAAGGCAGCAGAAGTACTGATGCCTTTCCTGTTAAGAAAAGAAATTAGTGAAGGATTGCATGAAGATGTGAGCAGCCTGTTGTGCAATGAGCTAAGCGGCTATTTGCAAAATGCCAATAAAGAAACTGCCCTCAACCTGTTGTACGGTAATTATAAAGCTGCACAGAACGTGGGTGTGGTGATCCTGGAGAAGTACACCAGCCCCGATCAGTTGACCATTCCGCAGGTAATAGCCCTGGGTGGCCATGAAAACCTCACCGTACGTACCTGGAGCTGGAAGTTTTACCGGGAGCAGGCCGCCCGTATTAAGTATGAAAAGGAAGCAACTGTAAAACTACTGGAAAGCAAGTGGCAGGATACCCGGCAGTTTGCGATGCAATATTTCAGGGAACAGTTTACGGCTGCCGATTGGTCGCCCGAAGCCCTGATCACTTTAGCCGACTCCGTAAAACCCGATATAGAAGCATTTGGCCGGGAACTTATTACGAAGTTCTTCGACAGTGAGCATGGTATGCAATACCTGCTGCAACTGAGCCAGCACCCCAGTGAAAAGATG
The DNA here is from genome assembly GCF_011759375.1 of Paraflavitalea devenefica. Classification (NCBI taxonomy): domain Bacteria; kingdom Pseudomonadati; phylum Bacteroidota; class Chitinophagia; order Chitinophagales; family Chitinophagaceae; genus Paraflavitalea; species Paraflavitalea devenefica. The sequence continues at coordinate 118,043 of NZ_JAARML010000006.1, forward strand.
CAATTGTTTGCGACCAATTACCTGGAACGTTTTGCAGCCGGTGATGTAGAGAAGATACAGTCACTGGAATTTTATTTCCGCTCCGTATTGACCCGTGTAAACAAAGCGCGGATCGCGAAGAACAGGATCTACCAGTTCCTGCTGGCCGAAGGGCGGAAATCAGAAGCGGCCGCCAAAGCAGTGAGCGCTATCCTGTCCGACATCTCTGCCATGGCTGCCATTGGCGATAAGGCCAAATGTATCGAGGTGTTACTGCAGCTCCGGTCGCTCTATGAGGTGGAAACACCTTTAAAGGTAAAACTCATTGAAACAAGATTATCATAAACCGTCAGCATGTTATTCAATTATCGCTTTGCAGGCAATAGTACAGTGACCAGTACCTCGCACATGACAGGAATGTCGTTTGCGCCGGATACTTTACGCGAGAGCGCCTGGTTTGTGGGAAAGCTGCACAAGAAGCTGGCTTTCCGGGAGGCCATTTCGGCCCTGCATGATGTAGTGATCAGTGATCTCCGGTTCAAGCCCAAAGACAAAACCGCTTATAAGGAATGGGTAGCGCAAAATGAAACGATGTTCCTGGCAGAGTATATGGCAGGTTATGATGCACAGGCTGCCACCAACCGGATGGCGGAGATTAAAACAGAACTGGCCACCATCGCGCAACAAAAAGATAAGATCCTCTCCCCTTTTTACAGGGCACGGAAGAGATACTTCGATTACCTGTACTTTGTCAACAGAGAAGCCTGGTTTGTGCTGGACCCGGTAATCACGATCCATCCGGATGAATTATTCTTTGAGTGTTTCAGTGAAGATGAATCCACTTATGGCAAGCTGGGTTGCAATTACAACGTGTTTAAAGAGATCAACGACTACAAGTGTGGTACTACCAATGTAGATTATTCTTCGGGTCTGTATGAAGAGTTCCAGAAGATACGGGATTATAAAGAGACCGAGCTGAAGGTAGACCCCACCGGCTTTACGGTACAAACCACCCAAGAGGAGGCCTTCAAGGAAAAAAAGATTGACCTGCCGGATAGCTGGGTACGTGGCTTTTTACAGGTCAGCAGCGCTATGACCCTGCCCACCATCCAGGTAGAGCTGCACCCCATGGATATTTACAGCATTTGCCTGCTGTTGCGCCGCTTCAAAGAAAAGAGAGGTCCCCGCTCCCTGCGGTATGTGTTGGAGCCGGGCCACCCTGTAAAAGTGGTGCTGGAACCCTGGGGTAAAGAGATCGTATGCGCGCGCAGCGTATATACCGGCTCGATAAGCCAGGAGATAAGGACCTGGGGCAGAAGAAGGCTGTTGATCCTGGAAAGACTGATACCGGTAGCCAAAAAGTTTACCGTGCATTTGCTGGGCACCGGCCTGCCTGCTTTTTATATTGCCGACCTGGGTGATATGAATTTTACGCTGGGCCTGAGTGGCTGGACCAGTAATGACTGGAGCCATGCCGGGAATTTTGACCTGCTGGCCCCACGCCTCACCGTAGATGATGCCACCAAACAACAGGTATTTGCCGCACTGCAAAAGGAATGGCTGGGCACATCGGCACAGATTGCCCAAAAGCTCAATATAGATACGGCCAAAGTAGCCGGCGCGCTGAGCGCCTACACACAGGCCGGGCGGGTGATCTATGACCTGAACAGTGATGTATACCGCCTGCGGGAACTGAGCCGGGAGCCCCTCCCCTTCGACAAGTTGCGTTTTGATAACCCGCGCGAAGAAATGGCAGCGCAGTTACTTACCACACAGGAGATAAAGGTTAGCTCCCAGGCATTGCCGGATAATTGCCTCCAGCTTACCGGTACGGTGAAGAGCGCCCGGAAGACCTTTAATCCGCAACTGGTGATTGATGGTGATGAGAAGATCAAATCGGCGCATTGCGATTGCAGTTATTATATAGAAAATAAGCTATACAAGGGGCCTTGTGAACACATGCTGGCCATGCGCCAGTCATTCAATAAAACGAGGATTGCCCATGGCTTGAAATAAGCGCCCTGGTATTCTAAAAAGATACCGGTCATTTTTATAAAATTAAAAAACAGCAACCTATATTTGTTAACCGCTTTTCGTGTTCTTTGACAGAGGGAAAAAAGATGCACCTTGCTTCCGAAAGGAAAGGGCGATGTTTCGTCGTCCATGCAACATGAACTATTCATGCATCACCAAATGTAATCTTTACTATGGCATACCGGCTACCAGTGCAATTTATCAGTACTGGCACTGTGTGCCTTAAATTGCACTGGTAGCCGGTATGCCTGGCGTTGATTAATCTGGTCACCGGCGCGCACGAAGGCAGCATGCTTCCCTCTGTCAGAACATGATATTCCACTCTTCATCCACTATGTTCGATAGCAAACCCACCCGCCAGCAATTGTATGACCGCATCCGCGAAAGCTCGAAGGATGCCGTGGTATTGGAGGAAATGAAGCGCCTGGGATTCTGGTCTAAAAATGATCAGTCGCCCACTATCCCGGAATTGCTGATCAAACAAGAGGTTGAACTCAATAAAGAGTTCCAGCAACTGTTCAACCGGCACCGGCAATACCAGAACAAGGAGGCCGTATTGAAGGAAATGCGGCTAAAGCGGATGGCCGAGGCCAAAGCAAAGCGGGAGGCGAATAAGAAGAAACGGGAACAGCAACGCTTTGAGAAAGCGGAAGCCTGGCGGAAGCAAAAAGAAACGGAAATTATTTACCTCGGCGAAGAGGTATCCATAGGATTAAACCATACTGAATCCAATGTAGCTGCTTTACAAAAGCACCAGTTGCCTGTATTTGTGAATGAAAATGAACTGGCATTGGCGATGGGTGTTACATTGAAAGAACTGCGCTTCCTGGCTTTCTCCCGGAAGGTATCTACCGTATCTCATTACAGGAAGTTTTACCTGCCCAAAAAATCAGGCGGCAAAAGGTTGATCTCCGCCCCCATGCCACGCCTGAAGAAAACACAGTACTGGATACTGGAAAACATCCTTAATAAAGTAGCGGTGCACCAGGCGGTACATGGCTTTACGCTGAATCGCTCCATCCTCAGCAATGCGCAACTGCATGTAGGTAAAAAGGTGGTATTGAATATAGATGTGAAAGACTTCTTCCCTTCTATCCACTTTAAAAGGGTGAAAGGACTGTTGCAGCAACTGGGCTATGCAGAAAAGATTGCTACCATCCTGGCCCTGCTGTGCACAGAAGCGGTAACAGAAGCCGTAGAGATTGACGGGAAAGATTATTTCGTACAAAAAGGAAACCGGGTATTGCCGCAGGGTGCGCCTACCAGTCCGGCCATCACCAACATCCTGTGTTATAAGCTCGATAAACGTTTACAGGGTCTGGCTACCAAACACCAATGCCATTATACCCGCTATGCAGATGATGTTACTTTCTCCTGGAACAGCAACGATGTTAATGCACAGCAAATGGTATGGCGTATTAAGAATATCCTGCAGGATGAAGGATTTACCGTGCATCCCGACAAGGTCCGTATTATGCACACCGGAACGCGCCAGGAAGTGACGGGCATCGTCGTAAATGAAAAATTAGGCATAGACCGTAATAAGCTGCGCCGGTTCAGGGCGCTGCTGCACCAGTTACAAACCAAAGATGCTGCGGAACTCATGCCGGGTGTGGAAAGTCCGGCCAATGTAGTCATTGGCTATGCCAACTTTGTGAAGATGGTGAAACCAGCACAGGGCGCCGCCTTTTCTAAACAGATAGACCAACTGTTCCAGTCCGGCCGCCTGCAATACCTGGTGAAAGAAACACCACCTTCACCTGGTAATAATGGTGTGCCCCCTACTCCTCCCAGTCAACAGGCAGGCAAGGATGATGATAAGCCGTGGTGGAATGTGGTGTGATTCATTCACATTAAACCTTATAAGCATGAAGCAATTACTTTTACTCCCTCTATTATTATTAGCGACTGTTTCCCTTTTTGCGCAGCCTGCGGGATATGTGCCGGGCACACAGGTTTGCTGGACTTTCAATAACCGGCCACATGGTTATTTTAAAGCGGCCGGCAATGGAGAAAGGCATGTTCTCATTTCATTTACCGGTAGCGGGCTGAAACTTTGTGATAAGTTAGAAGTAAATGCTCCCCAAAAATTGCTGAGAGATTCCGGTATTAACTGGAATGGACGTACGGTAAGAGGCCCCGGTGATACGATTGTGTGGGAAGTATTCACTATACTAGATACTGACAATTATTCATTGGCCGCCTATGCCAATGACATCAATTATTTCTTCCAGCATATTGCACCGATTGATACCAGCGACCATACAAAGTTTCATATGGAAGGATTAAGTGGAGGCGTAGCAAAGATTTGGGGATTCCTGGGCAATCACCAGAGCCACAACAGCCCTTACCGGCATATATTCTCCACGACCATCAGTATGTCAGGGGGATTTCTCAGTCCCGGTTTAGCACCTCTTGTAAGACCTGCCAGCATCGGTAAAAGACATTGGGTATGGCATGGCCTGGGTGATACCACCAACGGTCAAACGCCTCCCCATGCTTCTGAAATACTATATGACAGTTTAAGCGGTACCAAACACCTGACCCTGCAGCCGGGAGGAGCGCATAATGGAACAACATGGGACCAATGCCTCACTTTATCAGGTACGGATACTACTACTAACCGGTGGATATGGATGGTGACACCGGCGCCTCCCGTTACACCACCACCTACAGATCCCTATCCTGGTGGCCCGGCCGGGTATACACCAGGTACACAGGTTTGCTGGACATACAATGGCCGGCCACATGGTTATTTCAGGGCAGCCGGCAACGGAGAGCGGCATATCCTGATCGCATTTACGGATACGAGCAGTAGTTGCAACAGTTACCAAAATGAAGCGCCGCAAAAATGGCTGAATGATGCCGGCCTTAACTGGGATGGACGTACCGTAAGAGCGCCCGGGGATACTATTGTATGGGAAGTGCTCACCATTGTGAATACCAGCAATTATTCATTGTCTGCCTATGCCCGGGATATTGATTCCTTCTTTAAGTACATCGCCCCCATTGATACCAGTGACCATACCAGGTTTCATATCGAAGGGATCGGTGGTGGCGTAAACAGGTTGTGGGGATATGCAGTGAACCATCAAAGCCACAATAGTCCCTACCGGAATATATTTTCCACCACGATAAGCCAGGGCACTACCTGGCTCACCACCAATGTATGGCCATTACTAAAAGCATACAGCCCCGGCAGAAGGCATTGGGTATGGCATGGGGCAGCCGATGGGGGTGGTACGCCACCCGGGGCCTCCAAGCAATTGTATGACAGCCTGGGCGGATTCAAGATATATACCTTGCAGGCAGGAGGCACACACAGCGCCAATACCTGGGATAGCTGCCTGAGTTTATCCGGAACAGATACCAGCACCAACCGGTGGCTGTGGATGGTAGCCAACAATACATCACCCTTGATGACAGGAAGAGCCACTCAATTCACACAGGAGACAACCATTGATAAAGGGATAACCTTGTTGTATCCTAACCCGGCCAGGAATAACCTGGTGATTGACCTTAGTCATTTACCGGCCGGCTCTTATACCCTGACAATCGTAGATGCCATGGGCAGGTTGCACAAGCAGGTTCGTCAACTCCGCAATACCAATTACCCGCTGGATGTTTCCGCTTTGCGCAGCGGCATTTATACGGTACAAATTAAAGCAGGTAGTTTCCAGGTACAAAGAAAGCTACATATAGAATAGTGCAAGCTGATCATAAGACATTTCAATAGCTACTCCACCTACCTTGGCAGGTGGAGTAGTTCGTATTGACATGAATCAAGAATTATCCGGGGAAATAACCATATGCCCAAATGAATGCCATCAACAAGCATATTATCAAAATAATATATTTAACTTAGGCATATAAACAGGTTTTCTCTGCATTAAATACCAAATCCAATCAGAGAAATAGTCGCCTTATCGCTATCAATAAATCAAATTCTATCCTTCACCGATTTATATCCGCATTCCACGCAGTTACATAACACTACTACTACTGGTCCACTAAAGAAGTATGGACAACCTTTATCAGTGGTTAAATTCTAATTTCCTATTTCATAGTACATATCCCCTAGCCTCCAAAACAAACAGTTTTTTTACCCTTTAAATCGTTTGTCATGAGAACACTTTCCATCCTAATCTTCACACCTGTTATATCAATTGGACAGTCCGGAAATCTTGACCAGATAAGAAATGGCCCGGCCAGCAATCCTTCCATGAATTTTTACACCACCTTCAATAATCCTGAATGGGTAAATGGTAATGCAGAACCATCCAATGCCCACTATGTAGAAGGTATGTCCATTGCATACCGTTCATTGATAACGGAAGCAATATCCGGCCAGTCCTATGAGTATGTGATCAAATATGATACCCGGCACAGCGGCAGAATGGCCATTGATTACCTTACCCATTACCAGCGACTGGAACCGCATGGATCATTTGGGCATGATGCCGAAGTAATAAACCCACGGATCTTTAAATCAGGCAACACTGAATATTTACTCGGTACAGTAAGTACCAATACCTTCCCTATTCCTGCACCTTTCCAGGCGGCAGGCAATACTCCGGTGGCCGGGATGCCCCAAAATAGTTTTAATGCACTGCCGGCCGGGGAAAGAATGATGTCTATTTACAATGGTGTCATAACTTCTATTGCCTACGATCTTCAACAGTCCTTAACAATTGCTGCTACTAAATCCAGCACACGCGTTCGCATCCGGTTCACCGCCGAAAAGGATTCTGTAGTATTAGCCTGGGGCGGGCATATAGGCAGCCGGCGAGACTGGGGTTTCATCAATGCCTCTACTCCCCGTTCTGCCGGAGGTATCAGCGGCTCTCCCTATCACATGAGGCAGCTATCCATAAATACCTACCCTGATTTGGTTAATATATCCGGTGTTGGTAACCAGGATAGGTCACTCTCTGCAGCCGCCGTGGTTGCTGTACAGGACAATACTGCGCCTACTGTGGTATTCTGTCCTTCCAATGGAGAAATCGAATGCCCGGAAACTCCGCAGTTCGGCAATCCTTCATTCACTGATGATTACGATCAGAGCCTGGACGTTACATTTAATGATGTAACAACACCTGGCTGTGGCAATACGTTCAGTGTAACACGTACCTGGACTGCGAAAGATGATGGTGGCAATACTGCAACATGTAGTCAGACAATAGCAGTTGTTGACAAAACACGGCCTTCAATCACTTGTCCGGGAACTGTAGTTGCACAATGTGATGCAGATGTGCCTGCGCCCGATACAGATCTTGTAACAACTTCCGATGCCTGCGGTAATGTAACGGTTACCTGGGAAGGCGACGCTTCTTCAGGCAGTTGTCCTAAGATCATTACCCGTACCTACAAGGCTACAGATGCCTGCGGTAATACTAACACCTGCACACAAACCATTAATGTGCATGATATTACTCCACCTGTAATTACCTGTCCTCCGGATATAGTAGTAGAATGCGGTTCAAACACTGATCCGGCCAATACCGGTACCGCTACTGCTACAGATAACTGTTCAGCAGAGGTATTCTATCTTGATGAATTCGTAGTGAAGAATTGCTTTAATCCTTATATAATCCGTACCTGGATTGCCAGAGACCCATGCAACAATAGAAGTACCTGTGAACAGAACATCATTCTTGTAGATCGCACAGCACCGGTGGTCATCTGTTCGCCCGATCTACAGATAAACTGCGGCGACCCTATTCCAACACCTGTGTCACCTGTGTTTTTTGAAACTTGTTCTCCTACCCTCACAACTGTACTTTACAGGGAAGTGCCTGCGGAAGCATCCGGTTGCCCGGCCAATCCGAATAATATAAACAGGACCTGGACACACATAGACGCAAACGGCAATATAGGTACCTGTGTACAAAAGGTCACTTTTGTACCAGCCAGTCTTACCAGTACCAGTGCTGCCATCACTACAACCGGCAAAGCTGTAACAGTGACAACCCAACCGGTGAATAAAACAGGCAGTATCCCATTAAAAGGTAACCTGTCTGCTTTGCAGGTACACGCAGATCCCAATCCATATTCCAGTGTAATCAATTTCCGTTTTGTTTCTCCGCAAAGCGGTCAGGCCATGTTGGTGGTTTACAACCTTACAGGTGCAAAGATGGCGGTTGTATACAATGGAAATGTTACTGCAGGCTTACTGTATACTGTAAATTACAAAGTGCCTCTTTCACAACGGGTACCCCTCATTTACAAACTGAGTGTTGGAGCTAACTCAGCTCAGGGCAAACTGTTATCGTTTGGCAGGAATTTTAACCAATAGCAGGCAGTTTCCAGGTGCAGCGAAAGCTGCACATAGAATAGCGCCAAGCTGATCATAAGTTATTTCAATAGCTACTCCACCCCCTATTGGCAGGTGGAGTAGCTATTCAACACGGCATGACAAATGAATAGCTGGTCGGCAGGGTAAAAGGGGAAGGCGAATGATAGTCGTATTTAAAGAAGGAGGCGCAGGTAAAGCTGCAGGTTCTGTAACATCGTATTTGTAGTGCCCCACTACCTTTTGAAGGCTTTCCCAATGGGTATTGATCGCATGGTTTTCATAGTTTGTTTTCTTGAAGGTTGTCTTCACACAAGAATTAATCACTCCAGGCATAGATATACAATACCACCCTTCCGCCCGCAAAAGCAGTGGTTAAATAGTAATAGAGATAGTACCAGTAACAAAGCGAGGAAAAGGTAATGGGGAAGGAGGGATAATGGCAGTTTAGCCAATAATGCGACAAACATTATGCCACAGGCAAGTCCTTTAAGCTTTGGCTTATGCTTTTCTATGGCTGTAAAAGACAAACCTTATTTGCTGGTCTGGTTTAATTTGAATAGCTTCATTATTCCGTCTTACCCCACCAAAGCGCACCAACCTTACTTCCTCTTTTTATTTTCTGATTGTAAATCTAAAAGCTGCCATTATGAAAAAGCTTCTTTCATGGGTTGCAGGGTGCTGTATTTTGTTATCCTGTAACAACAACAAACCCGCAGAAACAACCATCGAAAGTTCAAAAGACACGGTCCCAGGCACCAGTTCCCGCGACACAAAACAGGCTGAATTTGCCGATGCCCGGTATGTAGAAATGGGCAAGAAAACATTGGGACTATTTGCTGCCGGCGACATTGATGGATGGATGAATGGTTTTGCTGATACAGCTATGTTCCGGTGGTCATCCGGCGATAGCCTGGCTGGTAAAGCAGCCATCACCAGGTTTTGGAAAGAGCGCCGGACCAAAGTGATTGACTCGATCCAGACATCCAATGATATCTGGATACCGATTAGAGTAAACACTCCCCAGCAAGGACCTGACATTCCGGGCGTATGGTTATTAAACTGGCACCAGGTGAATGTGAAATATAAAAACGGGAAACGACTGATGTTCTGGGTGCATATAGATATGCATTACAACAGCGACGATAAGATTGATCAGATCATTCAATACATAGACCGGGCACCTATTAACAAAGCACTGGGTATTCAATAAGTTTCATTGCCATTCAGCAGTGGTTCGAGGATTCATGAACCACTGCTTTCTGCCTGCTGTCCTCTTCTTCGTGGTTCAAAACCATTTGCTTTCAGGAAGTCTGTCAACTCACTTATAAGATTCCAAACAGCCCCCTCATCCCCGTCATTGCTTTCCTGTACAACCAGTCTTTCAACAAATATTCCTTCAAACGTCAGTCCTTTCGGTTTCAACAGGCTGACCAGTTGTTTTTTGGGCACCTTATCGGTGATACGCTCATCAATACCTATGTAGACGTTGAACCGCTTGCTGGCGCCGCCTATTTTTACAGGAAAGTCATTTACGGAACCTACCAGTCTTTTACCGGCAAAAAGGAATCTTGAATTAACAGCCGTTAATTCTGTGTTGAACCCTTTATCCGTAAGGGCCTTAAATGGAGGGCTGTTAAAAAGTGCCGTTGCCCTTTTAAAATCAATGAACGCCCCCAATAAAAATACAACGTAGCCAAACGAGGAAAGGGCCACACTTACCATTGCATTCACCCAAATCTTCTGTAAACTGGAGTCGTAGGAAGTCCGGTTTACAATAGTCAGTACAGCAAAAATGGCCAGGAAAAAGATAACCAGTCCCCAGACCTTCTTTTTATTCAGCAGTATATAGTCAAGTACTTGCATACATCAAAGTTATGACTTAGACGCTATCTGCCATCCGTCAAAAGGTTTAACAGTGGCACAATTGGGGGTACCGTCCTTACCTGTTCCGGGAACACGGGTTTCCAGTATAAGGCTGGAGTTGGCCGTTACCTGTTGTACCATCTCTGTTGTAATTCCCCTTAACGGGACCTTTAACCGCCTGCTCCAGGGAGATGCTGGCTGCCCGGCCATAGCGCCAATGTCAATGTAGACGAATCTTTCACCGGCTGGTCCCTGTACAAAGGGACCTGAGAAGTCGGGCTGACCATCTTTGCCGGTCTTTAATTTAGCAGGGAAGGTAAAAATGAGGTCAGTTCCGGCAGACTGCTGCGTCTGCACGGTTTCATAAGTATTACCACTCCCCTTTTGCAGGGCAAATTGGACGCCTGTTACAGGCGCCAGCAGGATGATACAAAAACTGATTTCCTGGTTCATAAGATTTGATATGATTACCACACAGCAGGCATAAGTGTCGACCTGATCACCTCATTAATAACAGGCCGCTGCGTGGAATAAATAATGTTTATAGTATCTCCAACCACCAGTATCCCACGGGAACATTTATCCCTGTACGTTTTCCCATTAACATCTGTAAACTCATATTCAGCATATTCGCGTATTCCTTTTGAATACCCCATCTTCACGACTACCGCTTTGGCATTACGACCATACTCTTGTATATGATAGTTTTTATAACTGTCGGCCAGTTTAATCATACCGTATACGCCCCCAACCCAAGAGGCAATGGTTAAAACAGTGCCCAATGTACTGCCCCGTGTCCATTTTACCCGCCTATCTTCCCAACCTATTATTTCAGGAAGCGGCGGTAACGGGATATTCCGTTTGTCCGGAAACAGCGCATAGGAAATATAGTACGCCATATACATACTTCCGGTCAAAAGAGTAATAAAACCAATGAGGCAAACGAATGAAAGTGGCGCATCCTCAAACCAGCAATAAATGGTTGCAGGCCCCGTCAAAATGATCAGGATCAGCGGGAGGAAAACATTCTTTACCATGCCATGCATTTCCGGCTTTACAGCCTGTTTATCATAAATATAAACAAGAAAGGGCAACAATCCGGCCTTTTTGTGACCCGGTCCTTAAAGGCCCACCCGGAGTTATGCAATCGTTTGTGCAACCCCTGTTTACAATCATTTAATTTTGAAACAAGAATCTATCTTTGACATTTGCAGGAGTTTAAATTTATGCAACCGTTTGCTTTAGTTACAATCGAAAAGAAAACTGCATATTACATAAGATAGCCTCCCGTGGATTTTATCAATAACATACAACAAGGTGATCACCTGGTATTCCGGCAAGCCTTTTTGCAATGGCAGCCCAAGGTATATACTTACCTGGTACGGAAAACAAAAGATGAAGCCATAGCCGAAGAACTCACCCAACTCACCTTTATTAAGTTATGGGACTTCCGCCATACCCTCACCACAGAATATTCCTTCGACACCCAGCTTTTTCGCATAGCCCGCACTACGTTAATTGACGGTATCCGGGAACGTGAGCGGCGCAGAAAGCTGGAACAGGGTTTACAGGTTGCCAATCATGAGGCCGGCGATATCTTCCGGGAAATGCCTACCGCCTCCCTGGAGATTGCCCATGCCTTAAGTTCACTTCCGCCGGCCAGGAAGAAAGTATTCCTGCTCAACCGCCTGCATGGCTATTCGTATAAACAGATTGCCAGCGAACTGTCGATTTCTGACCGCACCGTGGAAAAACACATTTCACTCGCGCTGAAACAATTAAAGAAAATGCTATTGCTCACCCTCCTGTCCTCTATTACCGGATGGTAAAAAAATATTTTTGGGCCTATTACGGGTAAACCTTCTTCACAAGCGTATTATATAAAGACACCTTTTTATTTTGAACTTATCCAAAGAAATTATTGAACGTTTTTTAGCCGGTCGCTGTACCCCGGAAGAAGCAGCCGCCATACTGGATGCCCTGAGGGAGCAGCCCGGACTGCTGGATGCCTATATGGGCAAAGATGACTGGGATGAGATTGATGAAAACAAAGCAGTGATGCCGCCTGACGTAGAGGCCCGCACTACGAAGGCGGTACTGAACTACACTACGCGGACAACGCCGGGCGCTTTTTTAATAAAACGCCGATGGATGATGGCTGCAGCCTCTATAGTGGCACTAAGTATTACCGGTTTTTATTTGTTCAAACAACGATCATCCCCGCAACAGGATCAGGCAGTGGCGCAATCAAAGGAGATCAGCGTAGACGTTCCACTGAATAAGGATACAATGATCATGAATACCGGAAAAGGGAAATTAACAGTGGCATTGAAAGACGGGTCACAAATATTACTGAGCAGCCAGGCAGAGATCCGTTATGAACCTCAATTTACCGGAACCAAAAGGGAGATCCAACTGAAGGGAGAAGCGTATTTTAAAGTGTCGAAAGATAAAAGCAAGCCGTTTATTGTATATAGTCATGGTATTACTACAACAGCCTTAGGCACTTCCTTTACCATCCGGGCCTGGGGAAATGACCCGCAGGTATCTGTGGCGCTTCACACCGGGAAAGTGGTAGTCAGGTCCATAACAGCCAGTGACAGTTCCGCCAAATCCATTTACCTGTTGCCGGGCGATCGGTTAACGGTGAATACACAAACATTTGCCACACATATTGAAAAAGAAAAGCCTGCTGCAATAGTGGCGAAAGATACGCCTCTGAAAAAAGCCTTTGTGCTGGATTTTGACCGGGAACCATTGGCAAAAGTTTTTGATAAGCTAATACAGGAATATGGTACGGCGATACAATATGATGGAACTTTGTTATCGGAATTGAGCTTCACAGGCAGCATAAAAACAGATGACCCATTAGAAAAGATACTGCAAAACATTGCTTTACTGAATAGCTTAACGGTGACCAGAACGCCCAAAGGTTACCTCATCAGCACCGGTCAATAATACAATACCAACATATGCCTTCAAAACATGTACAAAGTACATGCGGCATTCTATTACCTAAAACTACCGATTTATGAAAAGGATCAGGCGTTTACCAAAACTAAAAAAGCTGCCATTACTCCATTCACTGCTGTTGCTGGCATTTACTTGTTGCATGAGCATCACCGGGTATACCCAGACAACGCCCGCCTCCATCCGGGGCGTAGTACAAAACGAAAAGGGGGAAGGTTTAGCAGGCGTAAGCATTGCGATCAAGAATGATTCCCTCCGTTACAAAAGCAACACTTCTACTGATGCGCAGGGTGTGTTTACCTTTTCCGATCTGCTACCCGATATTCCCTATACCATTTCCTTTTCCTTTGTAGGTTACGAAACACAGACCAGGAGCCGCTATGCACTGAAGCCGGGCGAGAAAGCCTCTATGATGATTAACCTGAAAGAGCTGCCGGCCGACCTTCAGCAGGTAGTGGTAGTGGGATATGGCACTTCAAAGAAGATCAGTGTAACCGGTGCAGTAGATCAGGTTTCGGGCAAGCGGATTGCAGAGCGTCCCATCGCCAACATATTTCAGGGATTGCAGGGCGTGAGCCCGGGACTTAATATCACGTATGGTGGTGGTCAGCCGGGACAAACACCCACCATCAATGTGCGGGGGTATACGTCCATCAACGGTGGTGGTCCGTTGATCGTTATTGATGGGATTGCCGCTGCAACAGATGATCTGTTGAGATTAAACCCATCCGACATCGCCTCTATTACGGTATTACGCGATGCAGCTTCTGCAGCTATTTATGGCGCCAGGGCATCGTATGGCGTACTGCTGGTAACCACCAAGGAAGGTGTTAGCGGTGGCAGGCAAAATATCAGTTATAATAATTATTTCGCCTGGTCCAGGAGAACCATATTGCCCGAACCAGTAACCGATCCTTATATCTATTCCAGGGTGCTGGAAACTTCCACTGATAATACGCCCTGGGATTACGTCAACTTTTCGGATGAATATTATAAGTGGGCCAAAGAACGTTCCGATAATCCCTCCATTGAAGATGTACGGGTAGATCCATCAGACCCATCAAAATGGGCCTATATGGGCAGCAATAACTGGAATGATTACTTTTTCAGCAAAACCAGTTTTTCCCAATACCATACTATTTCTTTCAGTGGCTCTTCTGAAAACAACAGGAAACTGCCCATCGGCTATTTGTTGTCTGCCGATTATACCAAAGAAAACGGATTGAATAAACTGACGAAGGATGACTGGAACCGGTATGGGCTGCGGGGCAAACTGAATATAGCGCCATTCCCCTGGCTGAAGCTGGATAATAATCTCTCTGTATACCAGTTGAAACGCGATGCACCCACTTATGCGGCTACCGATGTTTATTATCTGCAGCCAACCAACGTAGCCAAAAATCCGGATGGTACCTGGGGCAATAACTCAGCCGGCAGACTGGCTGCACAGCTAACCAGCGGTGGCCGCAATCAACAAACCCGTTTTGGGTTCCAGAATATTGCACGGGCAGTAGCTACGTTTTTGAATGGCAGCCTGCAGGTAACGGGCGATGCCAGTTTTAAGCGCGAGCTTTGGAAGTACCATAGAGAAGACCTTCCTTACCTGCTTGGTTATGGCCCCAATGATGTACGGCAGGAAAACAGCATAGGATCTATTGCTGAAACGAATGGTATTATCAACCAGGATGTATTTGACCTGTATGTTAATTACAATAAGGAACTGGGTGATCATGCGTTTAAATTGCTGGCAGGTTATAACCAGGAAAGTTATGAATGGTCGCCGGTAACTGCTTCCAAAACACAGTTGATATCCTCCTCTGTGCCTTATATCGGACTTACTACGGGCGATGCCACCGTTAGCACCACAGGCGAGGGTGGTTATTACTCCTATGCCATCCGTAGCTGGTTCGGCCGTATTAATTATACTTTCAAAGACCGGTATATTATAGAAGGCAATGGCCGGTATGATGGATCCTCCAGGTTCCCTTCCAATAATCGTTGGGGCTTCTTCCCTTCTGTTTCTGCCGCCTGGATAGCCAGCCGGGAAGCTTTCTTCGACAAGCTGGCGCCCACCCTGTCTACCCTGAAATTACGCGCTTCTTATGGCGACCTGGGCAACCAAAGTGTCAATTATTTCGGTTACGTACAGTCATTGCCTACGAAGTTATCCACGTACCTGATCAATGGCAACAGGCAAACCGTTATAGGTAACGCCTCAAGTCCCTATAACCTTGCTCCTTCATTGCGGGTTGACCCCTCCAATTATACCTGGGAAAAGGTAACCACTACCAACGTAGGAGCAGATATTGGCGTACTCAATGATAAGGTGCTTGTTTCTTTCGATTACTTTGTACGCAATACCCTGGGTATGCTGGCGCCCAGCCAGGAACTGCCCGGCGTACTGGGCACTTCAGCGCCGCAACAAAATTCAGCGGATCTTTCTACACGGGGCTGGGAACTTTCCGTAAGCTACCGCAATAGCTTTAGCGTACAATCCCAACCGCTCTCCTTCAACGCACGGCTGGTGGTATCCGATTCAAGAAGCAAGATCACCCGATACAACAATGCGCTGGAGACCTTTTCGGCAACTTACCGGCCCGACCAGTATATTGGTGAGATATGGGGCTTAACGAATGATGGTTTCTTTCAAAGCAAAGATGAGATTGACAAGCTGGACGAATCATCACTGATTCCCTGGGGTGCTTTGGACATCGTACCAGGCTGGCCTAAGTACAAGGATTTTGATGGCGATGGCAAGATTGAGCAAGGCCCTTCTGCCAAAGATCCCAAAGACCTCCGCGTCATTGGCAACAGCAGCCCGCGCTACCGCTTTGGATTCAATCTTGATATGAGCTGGAACAATATTGACCTGAGCGTATTTTTACAGGGTGTGGCCAAGCAGGATTATTATCCACGCCATTATCTTTTCTGGGGTCCCTACCAACAACCTTATGCCAATGTATATCCCTGGAACCTGGACTTTTACCGGGCTGCAGATGATAATGCCCAACAAATCGCACAACATTCAGCCTCCTATATCAACGCAGGGCTCGCCAAAGCCAATACCAACGCTTATTTCCCAGTATTGCAGTCATGGCTGGCTGACAATAATTATGGCAGCGGCCTGGACATCGCACAAACTAAATATCTCTTAAATGCAGCTTATTTAAGGGTTAAAAACGTTACGGTTGGTTATACCCTGCCTGCCTCACTCATGAAGCGTTTTGGTTTTAAACGCCTGCGCTTATTCTTCAGCGGAGAAAACCTGTATGAGTTTTCTTCCATCAAAAAATACCTTGATCCTGAATCTATCAGTGACGGTTTCGGATGGGAATATCCTTACCAGCGTAAATATTCTTTTGGAGTGAATGCAGATTTATAAGTATTGACCTGCCAATTAAAAATGAAACAATGAAAAAGATACTTTACTATATACTCGCAGGAAGTTTAATAACAACAGGTGCCTGCAAGAAAGATTTCTTAGACCGCTATCCTCAAACAACCATTTCGCCGGAGCTGTTCTTTAAATCAGAAGACGATCTGTCGCTCTACATCAATGGCCTGCTCAATCATGACGGCGTAGGAAACTATTTAGACGATCAGAGCAGTGACAATACGGCCACCACGGGGGCCGTCGAGGTAAAAGTCGTCATGACGGGTTCGCCCAGCTCAAAAACCATTACATCAGGCTGGAACTGGAGCAGGCTTCGTGACATCAATTATTTCCTGGATAATTATGGGAAAGCGGCAGTGACACAGGAAGTGAAAGACCATTATGCAGGCCTGGCCAGGTATTACAGGGCCGTATTTTATACAGGCATGGTAAAAAGATATTCTAATGTTCCCTGGTATTCCCGCACCATCAATCCCAATGATACCGCGATGCTGTACATGGCCCCTACTCCCCGCGCCCAGGTGATGGATAGTGTTATGGCCGATCTGGCTTTTGCTGCAGCACATGTACGAGCCACTGTTCCGGCAGGTACCCCGGGTGTATGGGCAGTAAAAACCTTCTATACAAGGGTGGCTTTGTATGAAGGTACTTACCGCAAATATCATAGTGAGCTAAACCTGGGAAGTTCGGCTAATTCCTTCCTGGAGAAGGCCAGGGATATTGCAAAAGAGATCATGGGCTCCGGCAATTTCCAGTTAAACAATACAAATAGTCCGGAGAAGGATTATGGAACGCTTTTTGGTTCGGCCGACCTGTCGGCCAATAAAGAAGTGATCCTGAATACACCCTATGATCTCAGCAAAGCAGGGGCCGGCAGCAGTAATATTAACTCCACGGTATTTGGGGATTATGAGCAATCCCCCTCCCGCAGCCTTATACAGGCCTACCTCATGAAAGACGGTTCCCGCTTTACTGATATAGCAGGTTATGAAACATTCGGCTTTGTGAAGGAATTTGAAAACCGCGATCCGAGAATGAAACAGACCTTGGTTTATCCGGGTTTTGCAAGGATTACCGACAGTAAATCTTATGTACAAAGGCTCAATAAAAATTTCACAGGTTATCATCAGTTAAAAGGCTATTACAATAACTCTACCGACAATGTCATACTGGGCAGTTTTGATTTCCCAGCCTATCGCTATGCTGAGGTGTTGCTCACCTATGCAGAAGCGTTGGCAGAACTGGGTACTATTACACAGGCCAATCTGGATGAATCGGTAAATCTTGTAAGAAGCAGGGCTGGCCTACCTGCCTTAAACCTCGTAGCTGCTAATGGCAATCCCGATCCGGTGCTGGCCGCTCAGTATCCCCAGGTTTCCGGCGCGCAGAAAGGTGTACTGCTCGAAATACGCCGTGAAAGAAGGGTGGAATTTGCCATGGAAGGATACCGCTACGATGACCTGATGCGCTGGCAAGCCGGCAAGCTGCTGGAAAAGATACCGGAAGGCATGTATTTTCCGGGCCTGGGCAAATACGATCTGACCGGCGACGGACATGAGGATATTATTTTGATTGATAAGAGCAGCAATATACCGGCCGAAGCACAAAAGGAAAAGAATGCACTGGGAGAAGTATTGGTGTATTATAAAGCGGGCAGTTTCGGAGAGAATGTGACCGTTTACCTGCGCAATGGCAATAGCGGCGGCACGCTGGTTACCGAAGTAACACCCCGGAACTTTATCGAACCTAAGTATTATTACCGCCCCATCCCTTATAACCAGGTGGTGCTTAATCCGAAGCTTACCCAATCTTTTGGCTGGGAGTAAATCATTCAAATAATATCCATTATGAAAAGAAGGGAAATGCTCAAAGCGGTGGGATTGATGACCGGTGCTATGGCCGCAGCTAACCAGGCTGTACTGGCTGCAGCCACCGGTGTGGGAAAAGAGAAGGTTCCTAAACCTGTATTGCGGGTGGTACATATCACTGATGTACATATACGCACCGGCGACAATGCACCAGATAGGTTTAAAAAATGCCTCAAAGAAATAACAGGGCAGAAGGTTGATTTTTTCCTCAATGGCGGAGACTCGATCAATGATGCCTCCTATGACAACGTAAAAAGGGAAAGCGTTACGGAACAATGGAGCTTATGGGACGATTGCTTACGGTCCATCGGGCAATATGAAGTATATAGCTGTATTGGCAATCATGATCCTTGGTGGGCAGCGCCTTCCCAAACAGATGAAATGTATGGCAAAGAGTATGTGGTAAAGCGATTAAAAATACCAGGCCGGTATTACAGCTTCCCCAAAAAGAACTGGCACTTTATTATACTGGATGGCAATAACAAAAATATCTCCCTCGATGAAGAGCAATTTACCTGGCTGGAGCAGGAGCTTGCCAGACTTCCTGCTTCAACCCCTACCCTGTTGATGTCGCATTATCCTATACTGGGTACCACTCCTATATTGGTAGGTGGCGGTCATTCGGACCATAAAAAGCTGAAGGACCTTTTTTATAAACACCGCGACAAGGTAAAGGTATGCCTCAGCGGACACAACCACCTGTATGATAAAACGCTTTACAACGGCGTATTGTATTGCTGTAACGGAGCTATGTCTGGCTACTGGTGGGGTAAGGGAGATAAAGAATCGGCCGGCGCCGGCTACTACCTGGAAACACCTCCAGGCTATGCTATACTGAATTTGTATGAGGACGGTACAGTAACGAACGACTATACGCCCCATGCTTACCTTTGATTGTTGAACATTCATTAATGACCATTCTCCAGGGAAACCTATTTTAATTAGCTATATGAAAAGATTTGCTACAGCAGTGCTCTTTCTTTTTTCCACCGCTGTTTTCTTCCCGGCTCAGGCGCAGAAAACTAAAAAGGCGGTCTTTGTTATCGTAGACGGTATACCAGCCGATGTGATTGAAAAACTGGCCCCGCCCAACCTGCAGGTCATTGCGAAAGAAGGTGGCTATACAAGGGCTTATATGGGTGGTGTTAAAGGAACGTATACACAAACGCCCACCATTTCTGCAGTGGGCTATAACAGTATACTCACCGGCACCTGGGTTAATAAGCACAATGTTTGGGACAATGATATTGCCCAACCCAATTATCAGTATTATACCATTTTTCGCTACCTGAAGCAACAATACCCGCAGAAGAAAACAGCTATTTTTTCCACCTGGCTGGACAACCGCACGAAGCTCGTGGGTGATAATATACCGGCTACCGGTAATATTCCCGTAGATCATCATTACGATGGGCTGGAGCTGGATACGGTTAATTTTCCGCACGACAAGCAAGGTAATTACCTGAATAAAATAGATGAAGCGGTGTCCAACCATGCGGCTGACTATATTAAAACCCAGGCGCCTGACCTGTCATGGGTGTACCTGGAGTTTACTGATGATATGGGACATGCATTTGGAGACAGTCCTGCGTTTTATGAGGCAATCAAAAATGCAGACAAAAGAATAGGCTATTTATGGGAAGCGATCAAATACCGGCAACAACATTTTAAGGAAGACTGGTTAATCGTGATCACTACAGACCATGGCAGGGATGCCAAAACCGGAAAAGGTCATGGCGGCCAGTCAGACCGCGAACGCAGCAGTTGGATATTTACGAACGCCCAAGACCTGAATGCTGAGTTTCGTGCGCCACAGGCATCTGCCGTGGATATTATGCCTGGCATTGCCAGGTTTATGGATATCAGTCTTCCAAAAGAAAATGCCTGGGAAGTAGATGGTATTCCCTTCACCGGTAAGTTATCCTTTATTGCACCATCTTTTGAATACATCGGCAATACAGTAAAAATAAAATGGACGCCTGTTGGGAAAAATGAGGATATCAAGGTATGGGTAGCCGCCACAAATAATTTTAAAACCGGTACGCGCGACGAATATCAACTCATTAAAACATGGCCGCTTAGCCAGGGATACGGAGAAGTGAAAATACCCGGTGAAGTGGGAACATTTTATAAAATAGTACTGGAAGGCGTTTACAATACAGCCAATAACTGGCATAACGCCAACACAAAGTAATTATAAGCAGCAGGTGGGCCATCTTCAACAAATGGTCCACCTGCTGCATTCATTATTTTACCTGCAATCTTACAACAGTACCATCTATTTCCAGCAGGTAGAGGCCTGGCTTTATACCAACGAGGGATATCTGCGGTAATCGTACGGCAGGATCAATGTTAACAGACTTGATCAACCTGCCCTCCAGGTCCTTGATCGTGATGGCAGCCGTTTTGCGCTTGCCGGTGATGGTAATGCTATTGCCGGCAGGATTGGGATAAAAACCAATGGCAGGCGCAGCAGGAGTTACGTGTACCGTAAGTTGCCGCGGCTTCGCCGGCAGGATAGACGGGTTCATGTAATGTACCGTTATACTGATATGATCAATACGGGCCGACATGGATACGCTTGCCAACCCTGCGTTCAGGGAGGCCGCAATGGCCACACCGAAATCATTGGCATTAATATCAGAAGGCAACCAGGAGAGCCCCCAGGTATCTGTTGAGCTGCCATAGGTAGCCGTTGCATCACTACTGGGCCAACCGGCGGCGCTGGCATGTTCTGCACCTGCTATACTGCCATTTTTAACAATCATCACCGATAGATCCTCTACAGAGCCTCCCAGGCTAAGCCCTCCTGCACTACGCTCCACAGTTACTGTAATACCGCATATAGCAGCGCCTGTTGGAATAGCAAACCCCAGGTTCTGCACCACCAGGTAATTGGTTTGCGCTGTAGCAAATAACGACAATACCTGGGTGGCTTGTGCGCGGCTGCCATCAGATAAGGCAGCATTGCCCGGATTGTTCCAGGCCACCGTACCAAGAGATGTATTATTGGAAAATAAAGCAGCATCCAAAGGCCCCACCTGGATACACTGGGCAACAGCAAATGGATGAATGAGAACAATGCATACGAATGCCATAGAAAGAGCAAAGCTTTTCATGAAATTTGGTTTAAAGATTAATTAAGCAATAGAAGCCTCACCGGGACGATTATACGGTCCCGGGACAATACAGGGGCATCCCAACGTGCATCGTTGTCGGGCGACCCGGCCAAATGATCAATAAGGGAAATGTTTAACCGTTACCGGCTAAAGGATAAGGGGGGCTTCATGAGCCCATGCAGGAAATCAGCGGTTGAACCATTGCTACTAATAGAGAGAGAACCAGAGAGGTACAAAGAGTTGCGTGCATTATAACGGCAACGGGAAAGTTTTATGATAATAAGCTATCATCTGTTCTTTTTTCTTGTTTTAAATCAATTCAATGCATCTATAACCAGTCTGGCATTGATATAGGACAATATAGTCTATAATTGCATCTCATCTTTGTGGGCGTTGCGGATAGCAGTAAGTTTTTGCAACCACCTGGGAGAAAGAAAAAAGATAGCCAATATGGCCAGCAATAAACCTGCGAGCAGTGCCACCCCTACCTCCAGTTGCAATACCTTAACCCGGTTGGCTTGCCGCAAATTCTCCTTTTCATGACCCTCTTTTAGCAGCGCTTCCTTTTTCTCATACACAAACTTTGCCTGCAGCTCTGCTGTCTTTTTACGGGTCTCTTCATTGAAAAGGCTGTCTGCATAAACTTTATGCAGCTTGAAATACTTCAGGCTATTCCGGTAATCGCCTTTTGCTTCATATAGACCGGCCAGTGATTCGCTGGCATTCGCTATTCCCTCTTTATGGTTTATTTCATTGGCCAGTGAAAAACTTTCCCGGGCATAATCAATGGCCACATCCGTTTGCCCGAGTCCACGGCAGGCCCTGGCTATCGAGCCCGTGGTGTTCATTCTGCCCAATTTATCATGGGTTTGCAGGTAATACTGCAGGGAAGGCTCAAAATAAGCCAGCGCCTCCTTGTATTGTCGTTTTTCACAAAGTACACTACCTATATCCACCCTGACAAAGGCGGCTACATAGCCATTGGGATCGTTTATAACCTGCATTGCCTGCCGGTATAGTTCCAGCGCCTTGTCATAATCGTTCCGCAGTTGATATACACCGGCCATGTCAACGAGCAGGTATGCTTTTCCTACACTATCCCTCATTTCCTGCATCATCCCATAAGCTTTGTTTAGATGTTGCAAAGCCTCTTCCTGCTTCCCTGTATTTATATAGAACAGGCCAATGTTCCTGATCATATTAGCGGCCAGTCTTTTTTCATTTACTTTTTCAGCCAGGAACTGCGCCTGCTGAAAATAGGAAAGCATTTGCGCATAATCGCCCTTTAAGGAATAGTAATAACCATGCACAGACAGTCCTTCCGCTTCTCCCTTTTCATATTGAATATCTTTGGCGTATCCATATGCCTTTTGCGCATAGAATAGCATACTATCCGGGTTTATTGCATAAAAACTGGTAGAGAACTTAAGCAACACATTGATATACCCGGTATCCCGTTCAAAACCTTTTTTGGATGCTTTCTCTGTAAGAAGATGCCGGTAACTTTCCAGCCGGTAGGGTTGTGCAAAAGAGTGACAGGCGAGCAATAGCCCTATAAAAAGGACTGCGGTATGGCGTTTCATGGTGGGTACGGGGTTTAGGGACTTTAACAAGGGTCATAATAGCTACGTAAAATATAAGAAAAATTGCTAATTCACAATACCCCCCGTAATAAAAAAGACCGTCTCCATGTACTGCTGAAGACGGTCTCTCTTTTATGATGAAGATCAAGCTTTATATCACAAATCCATCCGGCAGGATGGCGCCTTTTTTAACGACCACGATACCGTCCTTGATGGTATACAGGGAGTGGTCGGTATTTTCGAGGTGATCGCTGCCATTGATGCGTACATCATTACCAATACGGCAGTTTTTATCAATGATGGCATTCTTTATATAGCAACGGTCGCCAATGCCCAGCGTAGGCAGTCCGCGCTCCTGTGCATGGGTCATTTCCTCAATGGTTTCATAATAATCGGTCCCCATCAGGTAGCTGCTCACAATGGTGGTGCCATAACCAATACGGCTGCGGATACCAATCACACTGTGTTCAATACGGCTGGCATTAATGATACAACCTTCTGAAATGATCGCCTTTTCGAGGGTAGTGCCACTGACCTTGGCAGGCGGCAGCATACGGGCCCGTGTATACACGGCATTGGAATTGTCGAACAGGTTGAAAGGAGGAATATCCTGTGTAAGCGCCAGGTTGGCCTCAAAGAAGGAGTAAATATGCCCGATGTCTGTCCAGTAACCATCATACTGGTAGCTGGCCACTTTATAATTTTCCAGTGATTTGGGCAGGATCTCCTTCCCGAAGTCTGTACAATCCTTGTATTCATCCAGCAACAGGTCGTTCAGCAACTTGCGGTTGAAAATATAGATACCCATGGAAGCCAGGTAATCCCTGCCCTGGGCCTGCATTTCAGGCCCGGTATCGCTCGACCAATCGGGCAACAGGTCTTTTTTAGGCTTCTCTATGAAAGAAGTGATCAGGTTATTGTCATCTGATTTTAATATCCCGAAATCAGAGGCTTCACGGGCAGCTACCGGGATGGTGGCAATAGAAATATCAGCGCCGGTGTCCTTATGGTTGGCCAGCATTTTCTGGAAATCCATCTGGTAAAGCTGATCACCCGACAATATGAGTACATATTCGCATTCATGCTGGTTAATGTGCCGGAGCGACTGGCGCACCGCATCCGCTGTACCCTGGTACCAGGAGGGATTGTCCGGCGTTTGCTCTGCCGCGAGGATATCCACAAAAGCGGCGCTGAATATGCTAAAATGATACGTATTCTTAATGTGCTTGTTGAGCGAGGCAGAATTGAATTGCGTAAGTACAAACATCCGGGTAATACCCGAATTGATACAGTTGGAAATAGGAATATCCACCAGGCGATACTTTCCGGCAATGGGTACAGCAGGCTTGGAACGACTGGCTGTAAGAGGGTATAACCTGGTGCCGGCTCCTCCACCCAATATGACTGCAATCACTTGTTTACTCATAATTGTGGGATTTTATAATTTGATCAGTGCTTTTTTGTGAATTGTGCATCGGAATTGTCAATGGGCTGCTGATAATAACATGACTTTCGAAAGAAAGTTTACCCCAATGCCGCCTGGTATACTTCAATATACTGCTGAACGCTGCTTTCCCAGCTAAAATCCAGTTGCATCATCTGCCGGCGTATTTGCTTCACTGTTTCCTTTTGATGATACAATTCTGTTGCCCGCCATATGGCATGGGTAATATCGCCTACAGTAACATTATTATAGCAGATACCATACCCGCCCGGATCGCCATGGTCAATAACGGTGTCTTTTAACCCACCGGTACGCCTCACCATCGGCACCGTGCCATAGCGCATGGAGTACATCTGGTTCAGGCCGCAGGGCTCCACCCGGGAAGGCATCAGTAAAAAGTCCATGCCCGCATACATGGTATGGCTGAGCCCTTCATGATAGCCAATGTATACATTGTAATCGTATTGCGACATCGGCTTGATGGCATTCAGCGCTGCTTCCACTTCCGGAAAACCGCTGCCCAATACCAGGAAGTTCATCCGCCGGCCAATGTAGCTCAGGGAATCACGGATCGCCTGCGGCAACAGGTCGGCCCCCTTCTCCCCCACCAGCCTGCCGATAAACCCGATCAAAGGCTTATCAAAGTCCAGGGAAAACTGATCGCACAACTGCATTTTATTCTTGGCCTTGCCTGCTTCTGTATCGTCCAGGCCATACCGGTGTACCAGGTATTCATCAATTTGCGGGTCCCATACATGTACATCAATGCCATTTAAAATGCCATAACATTTCCCTTTCTCGTATTCAAACAGGGCCTCCAGCCCATTGCTCATGTATTTGAGTTCATCCAGGTAACTGGGACTTACCGTAGTGACCTTATCGGCGCATTTAATACCGCTTGCCAGTGGATTGATCGTTTTATTCCATTCCAGCAGCCCCCATTGCCACAGGTCATAAGGAGGAATGAAAATGCTCTGGTCCCATCCCATCCACCCCTGGTATTGGGCATTGTGGATGGTAAGTACGGTACGGATACCGGCAATAGGCCGGTATTTGTAACAGTGTTTCAACATAAAGGGGATCAGCCCCGTATGGTGATCATGTACATGGATAATATCCGGGAAATGCTGCCAGGCATTTACCCAATCCAGCACGGCGATCTGGAAGGCAGTAAAACGCTCGGTATCGTCATCATACCCATACACTTTTTCCCTGTCCAGCAGGCCATTAATATCTACCAGATAGAGGTCAAACCCCAGCTTATTCGTCTTTTCTTTGATAACCGTA
Source organism: Paraflavitalea devenefica (assembly GCF_011759375.1). Lineage (NCBI taxonomy): Bacteria > Pseudomonadati > Bacteroidota > Chitinophagia > Chitinophagales > Chitinophagaceae > Paraflavitalea > Paraflavitalea devenefica. The sequence continues at coordinate 143,879 of NZ_JAARML010000006.1, forward strand.
AATTCAAACCACCAGTTGCCCAGGTTGGTATGTCCTTTATGGACCACCTCCCATTGGTTGGCGTACAGGAACTTTGTCCGGTACATGGGCATTACCACTTTGGTAATATGGCCCGCTTCATTAAGGTATTTTGGTAAAGCTCCCACTACATCGCCCAATCCTCCTGCCTTGGCCACCGGGTAACATTCCGCGCTAACGTGTAAGATCTCCATGCTGTTTCAACGATTGGTGTGCATAAATCCCTGTCAATTTAGGAAGGATTTCGATTCATTGTTGCAGAGGCTCTAAAAAAGATGAAAGAATTGCTATGCGTTAACGGGAAGCTGTAGTTATATCATTACAAAACCTACTTTTGCGGCACTATCGATTGCGTGACTTTATAAATCTTTAGGCATCTTATGCCTGCGATGACAAAAAACTATTACTTTTAAAAAATTTTTACTAAAAACTGCTAAAACGGTTCTGCATGAGTCAACAAACCAAATGGTCCCAGTTCGGAGTACTAATCATTGTGTTCTTCTTCTGGGGCTTTGTAGCGGCTTCCAACAGTATTTTCATTCCATTTTGTAAGAAGTTCTTTAACCTGGATCAGATACAATCCCAACTGGTAGGTTCTGCCTTCTATGGCGCCTACTTCTACGGATCGCTCATCCTGTACCTGGCATCTGCCATCGGCGGCACTGACCTGCTGAATAAGATCGGATATAAAAAAGGCATCATTTATGGTTTGCTGATCTCGGTAGTTGGTGCGCTGGCGCTGGCCTTCATCAGCGGCTCGGGCAATGCCACCTTTGGTCTCGTATTGTTGTCCTTTTTCATCATTGCACTTGGCTTTTCCCTGCAGCAAACTTCTGCACAACCCTTTGCGATTGCCCTGGGCAGTCCGGAAACGGGCGCCCACCGGCTCAATATGGGCGGCAGTGTTAACTCCTTCGGTACCCTGCTGGGCCCTCTGGTGGTGAGCGTGGTATTGTTTGGCAGCGTTGCAGCGAAGAAAGAAGCGTCGATCACCAATATCCAAACCCTGTATTTCTTCCTCTCCGGTCTGTTCCTGCTGGCAGCCGCCATCTTTGCTTTTGCTAAACTACCCAAGACTACCTCCGATGAGAAGCTGGAAAAAAGTCCGAAGGCTTTATATGCCTTATTGATCATCGGTCTCATCTTCCTGCCGGTACTGTTTGCGGATTTCGTGAAAGAGCAAACCGGTATTAGCAAGACAGCCATCGTGATCGGTTCACTGCTGATCATCCTCGGCATCCTCTTCACCTCCATGTTCCTGGCTTCCAGAAATCCTGAAGGCTGGGGTGCCATGCAGTACCCTCAGTTGGTACTGGGTATGGTGGCCATCTTTGTTTATGTAGGTGTGGAAGTAACCATCGACAACAACTTTGCGGCGCTGTTGAAATTGCCTGCATTTGGTGGTTATGATGAGTCGGAGATCGCGCACCTGGTATCCCTGTACTGGGGTAGCCTGATGATCGGCCGCTGGACAGGCGCCGTCAGTGTATTCAACCTGCCAAAGAACACCAAACGCGTTCTTGGATTGGTAGTTCCTGTAGTAGCTTTCGGTTTGATCCTGTTTGTGAATTACCTGAAAGGAGATAACGTAGTGAATGAGTTCCTCCCCTACCTCATTCCTATCATCATAGCCGCATTGGCCTTTCTCTTTGCAGAGGAAAAGCCGGTAAAACTGTTGCTGACCGTTTCGGTACTAGCTGCTGTTGCGATCCTGATCTCGCTGGTAACCACGGGTATGATCTCCAACTTCGCGATCATCAGCTGCGGTCTTTGCTGCTCTGTAATGTGGCCCTGTATCTTCGCGCTGGCAGTTACCGGTCTGGGTAAATACACCAGTCAGGGTTCTGCTTTCCTGATCATGATGATCCTGGGTGGAGCGATCATTCCGCCGGCACAAGGTGCGATCATCGACCTCGATCAGGCAAGACTTGCAGGCGGGGGCGAAGGACCCAATTTTACACACCTGTCTTATATCCTTCCGCTGATATGTTTTGCATACCTCGCCTGGCACGCACTCAAGACCAAGGGTGTGTTGAAAAAACAAGGCCTGGATATCGATGCGCAGGTAGCTGGAAGTCACTAATCAACCAAAATAATTTGTAATTTCGCCCCCGTTCCAACGGGGGCCTTTTTTATATAACAACTAATCATGGCAATCAGTCAGCGGCAAGAGCTTGCAATAGGTATTGATATAGGCGGCACCAACACCGTATTCGGCATCGTAGATCATCGGGGCGATATTTCCTACCGGGGTGCTATTTCAACGAGGAAGCACAACAATGTTACCGATTACATTAACGAATTATACGAGGCCCTGTTACCGGCTATTGATGAAGTAGGCGGCATCAACGCCATCAAAGGCATTGGCATTGGCGCTCCCAATGGCAATTATTATAATGGTACCATCGAATATGCGCCCAACCTTCCCTGGAAAGGCGTTATTCCCCTGGTGCAGTTGATGACCGGTAAGTTCATGGTGCCCTGCTCCCTCACCAACGACGCCAATGCAGCAGCGGTAGGCGAAATGATGTATGGTGTGGCACGCGGCATGAAGGACTTCATCATGATCACACTCGGTACGGGTGTGGGCAGTGGCATCGTGGCCAATGGCCAACTGATCTATGGCCATGACGGGTTTGCCGGCGAATTGGGCCATACCACCATTATTCCTGATGGCCGTAAACACAAAGGCACCGGCCTGCATGGTTCATTGGAAGCGTACGCTTCCGCCACCGGCGTAGCTTTAACCGCTATTGAATTCCTGGAAAGGGATAATCACCGCGACAGCCTGCTGCGCAATTATGCCAAAGAAGAGATAGACAGCCGCATTGTTTATGATTGTGCTATACAAGGCGATAAACTGGCGCAGGAAGTATACGAGTTTACCGGTAAGGTACTGGGACTGGCATTGGCCAATTTTGTGATGTTCTCTTCACCGGAAGCGATCATCCTTTTTGGCGGCATGACCAAGGCCGGCGACCTGATCCTGAAGCCAACACGCGAGCATATGGAAAAGAATATGCTGCCTATTTTCCAGAATAAGATCAAACTGCTGTTCTCCGAACTGAAAGAAGCTGATGCAGCTATATTAGGCGCCAGTGCGCTCGTATGGGAAATGAAGGGATAACTACCTGTATCAGCTTTAATATTACTTACAAAAGCCGCTTTGCAAGCGGCTTTTGTGTTTTTCTGACACACTCAAATTCGCCATAGTACCGGTATAAACTTGAGTCATATCATTTATTTTAAAAATATCTACCTAATAAAGCAAGTGGCATCACTTTTGAGAAACTTCGGGGTGCAAGAGGCATGTACTTTGTGAAAACGTAAATTTTGATTCGTGATGCGATACCCTAATTTGTGCAGAAATCTGCTCCCTATGCTCTTATGTGCTTCCGTATTCACAGCCTGTCAGAAAGAGGCGAATGTGGAAGGATCGAAAGAATCAGGTGCGAAGAATAGCGATGCGGAGATCAGAGTCTCCGGGCTTGTTGAAGAAGACCCGTCCTTACTGGCAAATATTCCTTTGCTTGTTTCCTCTCAAACAAATATTGTGGCGACCCTTGGTTCAAGGGGTGGAAAGCCCAAAGACACAGATGGCGATGGCATTTCCGATGCCAATGATGCATGCCCAACACAACCGGAAACCGTTAATGGTTACCAGGATGCAGACGGATGTCCGGATACGGCCCCTCCCCCCACATCTACAGATTCAGATGGTGACGGTATTGCTGATGCATCCGATAGTTGTCCTGCTCAGGCGGAAACTTTTAATGGCTACCAGGATGCAGACGGATGCCCGGATACTGTGCCAGATACCGATGGTGACGGCATTGTTGATACCAAAGATAGCTGCCCTACCCAGCCTGAAACAGTAAATGGTTACCAGGATGATGATGGTTGTCCGGATACAGCGCCCATAGTACTTCCTCCAACTACTTTACCCTCCAGTGCTTTCATAACGATGCCCCCGGTCGGCCTTCAGGGAGGAGAGTATTCCTGTGTTGCATGGGCTGTGGCGCAGACAAGATCTGCGGAAAAATATTATAAGACCAATGCTGCCAGCTATAATGCAGCCGTCAATATTTTCAGCCCGGAATATATTTATAACCAGGCTAAATTCGGGACAGACTGTTCATCAGGCACAGGGATCTCAACCTGTTTAAACATCCTTAAAAACCAGGGAGTTTGTACCTGGCAAAGTATGCCCTATACCAGCTTAAGTTGTTCTTTATTGCCCACCAGCAGCCAGATCGCAGAAGCAGCCAACTATAAAATTGGTTCTTATGCAGTAGTGTATCAGAATGACCTGGTTGCACTTAAAACATTGCTGGCGCAGAACCACCCATTGATCGTTGGCAGCAGCATTGATGACAATTTCAGGTATGCCACAGCCGGATTTATCTGGAAAAGCTTTAACAGCGCATACGGCACCAACCATTCTTATGTGCTTTGCGGGTATGATGACAACAAACATGCGTTCAAGGCGCAGAACTCCTGGGGCACCTCCTGGGGTGATGCAGGCTACATCTGGATTGATTATGATTTCTTTGCTACTTTGCCGGGAAGCGTTTATACGATCCAAAGTGCATTATAATATTCTTACCTGGGTACAACAACAAAAAAGGTGTCGCAAATGCAACACCTTTTTTGTTTTGAATAGTCAGGCAACTACTTCATCTGAACAATTTTTCCGTTGGCTGATTGATCGTTTACCCTCAATTTGTAGATCAATGTTGCCTTACTGGTCTTTTTGGCTTCATACTGTACATACTTAACATCGCCGGCTTTGATCGCTCCATCATAAACAATTCCGAGCTTTTGCCCCAGCGTATTATAAACTTCCAGGATCGCCCTGCCTGATACAGGGGATGAGAACCGGAAGCTTATGGTGGAAGTAAATGGATTGGGATGGGCCACTACCTGCAGATCAGAAGCTATGGCCTTCTTTTCAGCAATGGCTGCCTTGTCAGTAGTTGTTGTAGCAACGGCTCCTGAAGTTTGGCCTGATGCTCCTGTCAATGTTTGTGCACAATTATCTAACAGTGTAATGGTCTGCTGACAACTGGCTGTATGACCGGCATTATCTTCAACGGTCCAGGTGCGGATGAACTGATTGTTTGAAACAGGGCCATCAACAGAAGTTACTGACTTGATGCCACAGTTATCAGAAACAAAAGGTGCACCTACTTTGGACGGATCTGATTTATCGGCACACTTTACAGATACATTCGGAGGACAAGTGATCAGCGGATCATCCTGATCTGCCACAGTAATCACTTGTGTACAACTTTCTTTGTTGCCACAAAGATCTGTAGCCTCCCATTTACGTGTAATGGTGTTGCTGCATCCATTACCCTGGTTAGACTGGGTTTCGGTGAAGACAACAATTAGTGGTGTACCTCCTGTCGGACAATTATCTGTTGCTGTTACAGCCGCCGGTGCAGGAATATTACAGAAGTCAACGGTTATATCACCCGGGCATCCGCTTAATACAGGCTTGGTCTCATCTACTACAGATGTTGTTTTTGAACAGTTATTGGTAGTAGAACCCTGTTTTGAAGTTAAGGTAAGTTTTACTGTATAGGAAGTACCACAACTGGAACCTAATGCGGCTACATCCACTTTAACAGAACTACCCGTTGTTGATCCGTCAAACTCTGCTGATGGGTGAGTTCCGTCAAATGTCCATGCGGCATTGAAATCGGCCGGGATCGGGTCTTCAAAACCATCATTGTTTGAATCGTAGAAGTAAACATTATCCTGTGCGCCCGGACAAACAGTAGATGGTCCTTTAACAATACAATCAACGCCACCGCTTACTACTATAGTTACGTCAGACGAATCTTTACAGAACGGAGCTGCTAACTGAGTAGCGATCACCCTTACGACATAATCACCCTGGGCAAAAGGAGAGAGTATGTTGAAGGTAGCATTTCCGGCGGCCGGACTGTTCAAATTAGTGAAGGATGAATTTCCGCCAAACGGGCTGGATACCAGCTTCCATTGAAAACTATAATTGGCTGTTGTGCCCGGAGAAATACTTTGGATGCCCAATAGCGTAGACGTAGTGTTGTTTAAATTGATCTGCAAAGTATTGTCGGCATCCTGTGCATCTACTGTTACATTTACCACCGTACCAATGTTGGTATAAGCGGAGCAGGTAATATCTGCAGTACCGGCCCTGGACATGGTGAGGTTCAATGTAAATGAACCGCCGGTAAAGCTTGAGCCGGAAGGAACGATGGTAACCGGGCTTGTAGTGGTCGTAAAGACATGTGTTACCGGATCTTCTCCCTGTATCTTAGCGCCTGCTGTATTATTGCTTAAGCTCCATTTGTAGGTTACACCCGCTTCAGTGGTGTAAGGGAATACAATAGATGTTGTTTCAATACATACCGTTTGAGCAGTCAGTGTTGGACATAGCGGGGGAGCAACAAATACGGCATCTGTCTTTAATGATCTGTCGCTGCTACCGCCATCTTCTGTGAAATCATTGGTATGTTGGGCATTATCCAATGCAAACCCTTTAATGCGGGTGTGATAGGGTGACCCGTTAATGGAAGAAGCTGATCCACCCGGTCCCCAGTCTACAGAACTGGCAATGTGACCTCCCCAGGCGATAACTACCTTTTCATTATTGCTGCCGGCAATAAAGGCGCCGGTCGTAAACCTTACCAGCATAACAGCTTCCAGGTGAGCAAAAGCCGCCAGGTCCACAACGCCAGGAGCCTGGTATTGAGCAAAGGTGATCGTACCATTATAAATAACCAGTTGTTTTTTGGTACCAATAGCACCAGCCAGCGTTTGTGCCGCCAGTGCGTTAAAGCTTCCGGTCAGGATGGCATTTTGTGCAGCATTACCATAGTTGATGGCCGGGATCGGGAAAGTATTGAAAGCAGCATTGGTTGGAATGCCCGCTACGGTTGGATTTTCCAATGGTTTTACAGCTTCTTCAGCGTGCGGGAAAAAGCCATGGGGGGAAAGGTTCTGAGGGCCTGTAATATAGTCCAGCGCATATTTACTTCCATCCCTTACATCAAATCCGATGCGTATTACATAGCTGGTGTTTTCGGCCAGGTTCTCACAAGTAACCCTGTAGGGAACAGAGTGGCTTTCATTAAAGTGCGAGCCCGTTCCGCCCAGGTTATTGTTCGTCCAGTGAACAGGGTCTACCCTGGCAATAGCAGATATGGGTTTGCTGGATGGTTTACCGCCATTTTCGCCCTGGTCCAGGTTATAGGAAGGCTGCTGGGAAAATGCCTGGAAAGAAAACAAATTCAACAGTAGCAATGCCAGGACACTAAACGGCCAACAAGGCCAAAAGATCCTTCTGCCGACATGCTGTCGATTGTTAAAAATGGTATCCATAAAAAAAGTTTTTAAGTTAGAAAAAGTTTGAGGCTTTTGATCTAAACCTAAGGCTACGCGTCATTCTCTGGGCCGATTGGATATCAGATCGTTTTTTTAACAATGATCAAAGGAAGAAGAAGGGAAGGATTATCAATCCGGAAGCAGCAGGGATAAAGGATGGACATGCAGAAGGAAAATCAATAGTTATTCCTTCTGAAAACAAACAACCAGCTTTGAACGCGTTATGCCGGAGGGCTCGAATCACTACAACGGGCATAAACACAGATCAGGCAAAATGCAGGCTGTACCGGCAAGGGTACTAGTATTTCTTTATTTGATATGGATGTGAACAGTCGTGTAGAATTATTCATACAATCAATTTTTATTGATCATACATAAAATGGAACGCGGCATCATCACGTCGTCTGATACGTGTAATACCCTTGTGGGTGTATTATAACAACTACTAAGCAGGACCAGAAGTAGAAAAATTGGATCGCAGTTATAGGAAAAGGCGCAGGTGCTGAATTAATGTTAAGAGGCGGTACTTTTTGTAATTACCAGATAGGAAAGTGGAGGTACAATGGTAAATGGCAATCAGGAATCCATATAATAAATGTAACCAAATTAAATGGAAATTAAATATTTCTTTACCGGGGTCAAGATTGGCAGGTACATGAGTATACAAAAAGAAAGGAGAGCGCCTTTCTTTTTGTATACCTATGTAGACTTTCCACCTAATACCGCACCGATACCCCCACAGCAAAAGCTGTACCCCTGCCCTTTGAGTAAAAGCCGGGTTGCATGAACCATTTGGCCCTGGCCGGGAAATAATCTTCATTGAACAGGTTTTCGATACCCACGCTGAGCCGGGTATTTTTATTGACCTTATAGCTGGCAGCGAAGTTGAAGAGGTTATAGGCTTTTACCGCGCCCTCATTACCATTGTAGATGCCGGTGGTGGAATTTTTGGCAAAGCGTTCGCGATTCATGATACCCGTATAATTGAGCATGAGGTCCAACGCCTGCAGGGGTGTCCAGGTGACATTGCCAGTCGCTTTCGGCGCTGCAATCCGGCGTCCGTTCATGTACAGGTCCACGTCATCATTGTATTTACCGTTGTTATTAATATCCCTTTTTCCTTCTGTATAGCTATAGGAACCGCCCACTGTCAGGGTACGGTTGAAGCGATAAGCAGCGGCCAGTTCAAAGCCATACACCAATTCCGGGCTGCGGGCGGTATTGAACAAGCCAGTAGCAGGATCATATATTACTTCAATGCCCAGTTTGGAAGTACTGCGGTAAGCAGCCGCCGTGAACTGAAGGCCCTTGTAACGGCTGTCGAACCCGATCTCAAAGTTGTTCACTTTTACCGCATCGGTATTGATCTTATCAATGCTGTTCACTTTGGCATCCCGTAACGCCAACCCGATATCCATAACAGAAAACCCTTGTGAAAAGCTGATAAAGGGGCTGAACAGTTCGAAGCGGTTGTACTTCAATCCTGCATTGAAAAGCCCCGTATTGTATTTTAATGTACCGCCTTTTACCATGAAGGAAGGTGTTACAGTAGCGCCACTGGCATTGGTGATGCGGAGTGTTTGGTAATCGTCCACATCAATGCGTACATCTTCAAAGCGGAACCCTGTTTTAAACACCAGGTTCTGTACAATGGTGAGGTCGGCCTGCGCGAAGGGCGCCAGGTTGGTCATATCCATGGTAGGTACCCATACCCTGCCATCTACCAGGGGCTGGGAAGTTTTATCGCGCAGGTAATCCACGCCATAAGCCAGGTTGGCTTTCAGGGAGGGGCTATTGATGACAGGGGTTTGCAGGAATAACCGGGCGCCTTTCTTGTCATTGTTGGCCAGCGACTGGCCATCGCCTCCATCAAAACGGCCAAGTGAAACATAAAATACATCTTCGCGCTTTTCATAATACACATCGGCGATAAGGCTGGTATGCAGGAACAGGTTGTCGACCCTGTACGATAGGTGCAGGTTATGGTTATATTGGGCGCCGGTAGGTTCGCCCAATGGCTTGCCTAAAACGCCCGTTGCTTTTTGTCCGGTAGCGAGGTTGCCGTTCACCAGCGTATAATTGCTGTGTTGCAGGCTGCTATAGTAGTTATATACTAATTGCAGGCGCTGGTTCCTGCCTGGCTCAAATCCCAGTTTGGCAAAAGCATTGTAAGTATCCGTTTCCCCGAGGCTGTAATTGGGGCCTACCAGGTCGCCTTTGGCGTCTTTGTACTCACCGGTTTGCTCAGCCGTACCACTCACCACGTAATCGAATTTGCCCACTTTGCCATAAAACAACTGGTTGATACGCCCGCCTACCGAGTTCTTCACCTTTACCAGTGAGCCATTGAGCTGTACATCTGTTTTACCACCGAAGGCCGTAGTAGTATCGGGCACCATCGTCACGTAGTTGACCAGGCCGCCGGCAGCGCCATTGCCATAAATGGCCGTAGCGCCTTTTACTACTTCTATTTGTTGCAATACAGCAGGATCGATGGAACGCAGGTCAACTTCCGCATTGCGCAAGGGGGATGACTGGCTTACACCATCTACCATTACCAGCATGGGGCGGCCACGGAGGTTCTGACCCACATTGCTGCCCGATTGAGCGGTGGGTGCGTAACCAGGCACCTGGTTGGCCAGGATGGCGGTAAGATCGGGATTGATGGCCATTTCTGTTTCCAGCTTATGACGCGGGATGACGGTAACAGAAGCGGCAATATTGCGGATATTCTCTGGCCGGCGAGAGGCAGATACTATTACATCGGACAGGGTATCAGCGTTCGCCATCGTCCGGATGCGGGAGGTAGTGTCGGCTTTAATGACCTGAGCAGTAACAGTAGAGCAATAAAATAATAAACAACATAGGAGTACAGAGGGGATACACTTCATCGCATTTCTCAATTTGGGCGCGAAGGTATCCAGCAATGATATACCAGGATTATTCCTCCTTTATTTATTCCGGAAATAGTAAGTGAATTTCCGGCATCAGGCCCGCTTCTGCTTACTACCTTTTCTTCTGCCGGATAATAAACACACCCGGCACGGGTCTTTGTCCGCCTTTATCGGATGGTTGTATCGTTTCCTTTCCGTTTACCAATACACAACTGCTGCCGCCGCCATCGAGGTTCAGGGCTTCCACGCATCCCAGGTCCTGGAATATTTTGGCTTCCTCTGCCAGGGTAGCTCCTTCTGCTACACCCGGAAAACGCCCCTGTATCACCAGGATGATCAGTTCCCGTTTACGGTAACCCATCGCCGTACGGGGATGCAGGTCCTTCTCTCCTTTCACAAACATCTGCTCTTGCTCATTGGTAACGTTGATCAGGCCATCCTTCAGCAATACTGGTCCGCCGCCGATAGCCGTATGCATTTTCCACCATTTCCAGTGGTCCAATGTATTCAGGTCGGCCAGATTGGGATCGCTGGTCTTTCCTTTGGCCAGTATGGGACGTTCCTGGAAGGCATAAGGCCAGCGTTGCGCCGTATCGGTAAACAGCCAGGCCACATCGGCCCGCCGGCTTTTGGTAATACCTATAGCGCTACGGGTGGGGTAATAAAAGGAATCCGTACCCTTTTGCTGCAGGGCAGGCACATTATAAGCCAGCATGCTGTCGTTGTTGATCACCACATTCAGGTTCTGATTGGTGGCAAAAGAGAAAAAAGTAGCATTCATCACCACCAGCGGCTTGCCCTCCTGCTCATAGAATTGCGCCGGCGTGTACCGCTTGCCCTTTCCTACCTGCGTGGCAAATTCCAGCTTGCGGTTTTTCAGGCTGGCCACAATACAGTAAGCAATAAAGGGACGCCCGTTGAGGGAATCTGTTGTTTTATACAGTTTCACAGAGGAAGGCAAATTGCCAAATCCTGTATCTACCGGTTGCCAGTTCAGTTGGGCAAAAGAAAAAGGAGCACACACAATCATGAGTATGCTCCCCAGCAAAAATGTCTTTTTCAAGCCTTGATTATAATGATTGATAAAATTAAACCATTGCTTTCTGCAGTTTCCAGGTAGAGATACCATAACCGGGAATAACATGCTTATCACTGTGGTAGGAAGAACGTACCAGCGGACCGCTTTCCACATAATCAAAGCCCATTTCATAGCCAGCTTCACGGTATTCGGCAAATTCATCCGGGTGTACAAACCTGATCACCGGTAAATGCTTGCGGGTAGGCTGCAGGTATTGTCCGATCGTGACTACATCCACCCCGCTGTTGCGCAGGTCTTTCATGGTTTGCAGCACTTCTTCTTTCGTTTCACCCAGTCCCAGCATGATACCGCTTTTGGTACGCATGCCGCCTTCTTTCAGCACTTTCAGCACATCCATGCTACGGCGGTATTTGGCCTGTATGCGCACCTGCCGGGTAAGGCGTTCTACCGTTTCAATATTGTGCGATACCACTTCGGGCGCCGCTTCAACAATCCGTTGTATATTCTCCTGCTGACCCTTGAAGTCGGGTACCAGTGTTTCCAGCGTAGTCTCCGGGTTCAGGGCCTTAATAGCTTTAATGGTATTGTACCAGATAATGCTGCCGCCATCCTTCAGCTCGTCACGGTCAACAGAGGTCACTACCGCATGCTTTACCTGCATCAGGTAAATGGCTTCCGCCACCCGCTGGGGTTCATCCCAGTCTACCGCCTCCGGCCTGCCGGTGGCCACGGCGCAAAAGCCGCAACTCCGGGTACATACATTGCCCAGGATCATAAAGGTAGCCGTACCTTCTCCCCAGCACTCTCCCATATTGGGACAGTTACCGCTTTCGCAAATGGTGTGTAGTTTGTGGGTATCTACCAGGCCGCGGACATGCTTGTAATTCTCGCCGGTAGGCAGCTTAACCCGTAGCCAGTTGGGTTTCTTGACTTTAGCCGTTTCGGGTACAGTATTGATAATCGGTAATTCCTGCATATTTAGTCATTCAGTGATAGGTATCAACAACTTAGGATAGTAAGTTGTTCAGCGGCCCGCCTTCAGCGGGACAAGCAAAAATACATCACTTTCGCCTACCTAAAAGCAGGGTCACATAACCATTGAAGAAAAACTGCTTTTCCTTATTAAAAGCTATCTGGGAGATCTTCTGGGCATAGAAATCGGCCGAAATACCTACTTCCACCGCGGTCACCGTTTCATTGAAACGCCCGAAATCGAACCGTAATCCGGCCTTGGCATGGGCGCCCGGACGGATCTTTACCTCGCCCCAGCCTACGGTGAAGCCGGAAGCGCCTATTTCTACATATTGGCTGTCAATAATGGTGGGATAGGTAGAGCGGATGCGCTCTTCTGTTTTCGTCACCACATCCACATAATAGGGCTTTACAAAGCCGGCAGATACCCCGGCAGCATAAGTTGCCATGACGGCTACTCCATTTTTATTACCCTTACCGCCAATAATCCTTTGCTGTCCAATGCCCAGCCTCAACTGGTAAAGATTATTGGTTTTGCCATAGATCACACTGTTCACATTAAAAGTGCCCACCTGGTAGGAAGTCCTTTTTTCCTTGGGATGCTTCTTTTCATTCAGCTCTATCTGGAAAATGGTGGCTACCCGGTTACTTTTGAACTTTCCCCATTCATAGGAAAGCCCGTACCCGTCTGTAGAGAGTTTCAGGCCAAAAACGCTTTGTTTATTGAAAATGATCTCCCCTTCTTCTTCCATTTTCAGCAATTTGGCTACCTGCTCACGTTTGGCTGCTTTTTTATCCTTTTTAGCTGTGGGAGATTTGGGAGTGGGATTGTTCTGCGCCCAGGCAGAACTGGCTATAAGAACGACTACGATTGACAGAACGAGTTTCTTCACCGGCTGTGATTTAATTATTCAACGTAAATTTAAGGCAAAAATAAGATAATGACTTCTACTGTTGTTTACGAAGGAAACCTTAGAACGGTTTGTTTACATCTGAAATCAGGCACTGAAATACAAACAGATGCCCCCACCGACAACCAGGGTAAGGGCGAACGCTTCTCCCCAACCGATCTGGTGGCCACAGCGCTGGGCTCCTGTATGCTCACCATTATGGGCCAGAAAGCCCGGGATATGGAAGTAAACCTGACGGATACGAAGATTGAAGTAGAAAAGATCATGGCCGCCGACCCGCGCCGCATCGCAGGCATTAATTTAACATTTTCTTTTCCGGAGACCCTGCAGGTGGATGAGAAGCAAAAGATCATACTGGAGCGCGCCGCCCATACCTGCCCGGTAATTTATAGCATACATCCGGACATCAAAGTGAATGTGACCTTTCAGTGGAATCCGGCCGTGATTAATTTGAAAGTGTAACTAATTTGAAAATTTGAGAATTTGAAAATGTGGTAATGGGGGAATACAGCAAATACCTGTGTAGCTAAAGCCAGCCACACAGGTATTTTCATTATCAAATTATCATATTACCATATTCTTCTTCAACAGCGCATTTCCCACCGCACAGTCCAGGCAGCGCTTATGGTCGCAATACATATTTTTTAATTCAATGAGTGCCTGCGATTCGAAAGCATTCTGATTGGTAATACCCCACTGCTGAAATCCGCGTGTAATGGTGTTTTCTTCGGCCTCCAGTTCCTGCAGCCATTGCAATGCCCGGTCCTTATATTCCTGCTCCTGACGCTGATGGCCATAGGCAAATAGCAGGGGAATAATCGTATTGATGAGCAGATTCCTGATCATACTGTCCCCTGTTCGCTTGGGCCTGGCCGGCGATACCTTATCGAAAGTATAATGGTGGTCCCAGTAAGCGCTGGCCTGTACATCCAGCAGCTTTTTAACATCTTTTACTGAAATGGTTTCCTTAATTTTTGAGAACAAATGACCTGAACTATGAACCAGCATCGCCAACTGCGCCAGCCTGATAGTGGGAAAAGACGCCGGCCTCATGCGAAGGAAGAGAGCGGCTTCTGGTCGTTGGTGGAGCTTGTATGCTACCTGGTAGAACTGATAAGTTTCTTTTAACCGCCGGGCATAATAATCTTCATAATCCTTTTGCAGCAAACCCGCCTGCCCCATCAGCATAGCTTCCAATTGTACCAGTTGGTTCCTGTGCTTGCCCAGTACAGAGAGGGAGATGCTCCGGGCCATGGCTTCAAAGACTTCCGCATTCACCTTCATACCAAAGTTCCTGGCCAGCAGCCACCAGCAGGTTTCGTCCCAGTGCTGGTTATTTTCGGCCAGGCATTCAAATACCACTTTCGATTTACGTTGTAACCGTTCTACCAGCAGGCGTTCATTCCAGGATACCCAGGTAATGGCGGCCGTTTGCGTGATCTGTTGCTCACAGGGAATGAACATGCGGCTGTTCATCCAGTCTTCGTATTGCTGTAACAGTAACTTAGGCACCCTTTCCTTTAAAGTAAGCACAGGGATCGTATTATTGTTGGAACTATCCAGGTCATCTTCCCACACTACATGTAAGATCACCGGATTATACCGGGGATCCAGTTGATGGGCGTGTTTATACCATTCAGAAGTTTTGACGTGCAGCTCTACCGGGCCTACCAGTACAGCATGGCCTATTCTTATTTTGGCGGCTAAAAAGTCGGGGCCCTGGTTGGTATTTAAAGTGCCTGGATGAACGATTTCAAAGTCCTCCCCTGTAGTAAACTGTAAGTGCTGGCGATTAAAATACTGGAATTGCCAGATAAACTGGAGCAGGCGTTCGGTCATAGCGATATTGCATTTGAAAGTATATACGAAACTTTCAAACCATCGTATTGCGCGATATGATTTTAATTAATAGATGTATTAGCCCAATGCCTGCAGGTACTGCACTACCCTGCTCACGGGCAGTCCCATGACATTATAGAAGTCGCCATTAATACGTTTAATGCCCGTTACGCCTATCCACTCCTGAATGGCGTAGGCGCCTGCTTTGTCGAAGGGTTGGTATTTATCTACGTAAAAAGCAATTTCAGCGGTGGTAATGGGATGAAACCATACTTCTGTCGTATCGGAAAAAGCAATTTCCTCGCCCGCATGCAAGATCACCACGCCGGTAATAACAAGGTGTTTTCTATCCGATAGCATGCTCAGGATGTCAATGGCATCTTCCCGGTCTTTCGGCTTGCCGAGAATCACATCCTCCAGCACCACCACGGTATCTGCGGCTACGATAGTGGTACCGGCATTGTAACGTTTGTACTCCTCACAGTCCTGGACAGCCAATGCCTTCTGGCGGGCGATATGTACCGGTATAAGCGGGGTAGCAAGTCCCGGCGGATAACTTTCATCAGTAGAACGTACAATAATATCAAATGGAACTTCGGCCCATTCCAGCAATTGCTTGCGCCGTGGCGATTGAGAGGCCAATACTACCCGTTGAACAGCCATTATCGAAAATAGATTTTAAAGAAGATCATTGACAGGATACCGGTGAGCATCACAAACTTTACCCAGTTGCTCAGCCGGTGAAAATCGGCGCTGGCATAAGCCGTATACAGTCTGCTCAGGATATACAGCAGGGGAACAATGATCAGCATAACACAATACAGGGCCGACCACCACCATTCGAACGTCAGCACATACGCTTGTACGATCATAAGGGCGGCTATCAGTACGATGAGCCAGGTGCCAATGAATACCTTCGATACATTGACGCCCCAGGCGATGGGCATGGTACGGCAACCATATTTCTCATCGCCGGCCATATCTTCAATATCCTTGATCACTTCCCGGATCAGGGAAATAATAAAAGCAAAACCGGCATACAGGAAAGTGACCCGCATGATCTTGGAAGCCTCTACCACCCCGTACAGTCCGGGTGTTTTAATGATCCTGTAATGGACCATAAACCCCACCACCATCACCGTCCAGGCCGTCAGCAGGGATATAACAATATTACCGCTCAGCAGCTTCCGCTTAAAAGTAGTAGAGTAGAGCCACAGGGCAATCACACAACCTACATTGGCAGGCGCCAGCCACCACACCCGCGCTTTCCAGGCTACATAGGTGCTGATGAGGATACCGATGGCCGATAGTACCCAATGCCATACAATAGCCCAGCGCCGCTTGATGATCTTTTCCACCACCAGCCGGCCGGGTTTATTCACCTGGTCTATATTGAGGTCAAAATAATCGTTGATAATATAACCGCCTGCAGCGATCAATACAGAAGCAATGACCAACAGCACAAACAGGTGCACCGGGATCGCTAAAGGCATATTGGCCTGCTGAAATACGGGGATGATCACGCAATACAGGAACAACAACTGGGTGAATGCAATAAACACCAGGTTCAACGTTCTTACCAGCCGTAAAAATGCTACCAGTAGTTTCATGAATGCGCTAAGATAATCACAGAATTCTGAATGTTTCGGGTTTTGAGTTCCGTGTTTCGGGTTCTTTGTCAGTAACGTGTAAATTAAATTTAATACAGCCAGTGGGGCCGGTTTTAATCGGCCGGCATAAATCGCGGCAGCAACCCGAAACTCCAAACGCGAAATTATAAACTCGCAGTATTCGTGTGCAAATCCCAGTGATCATTCAATTTGAGTACTTTCTCGATAACATCCCGCACACAGCCCATGCCACCCGGCGCCCCGGAAATATAATGCGCCAGTTCCCTGATTTCCATGGCTGCATCGGCCGGGGCGCAGGCCATGCCTACCGTTTGCATCACTTCATAATCCGGAATATCATCCCCCATCATCAACACTTCCCCTTTTTGTAACTGGTGCTGCTGCATGTAGTGCTGCAGGTGGGCCTTTTTGTCCTTTACCCCCATAAATATATCCTGGATGCCCAGCTTTTGCAGGCGCTGTACGGCCGGATCACTCACACTGCCGGAGATCACTGCCACCCGGTACCCTTTCTTAATAGCCAGTTGCAGGGCAAATCCATCCTTGATGTTCATACGCCGGTACTGGCCGCTATCCAATACATATACCGTACCATCGGTTAGTACGCCATCCATATCAAATACAAACGTTGTGATCTGCTTAAACTGGTCTAGAATACTCATGGGCAATGGGTAGTAATGAGCAACAAAAATAGGGAATACATAAAAAAAGAACGCTGAATGATATACACCATTCAGCGTTCACCATATATAAACAGCTTTTAATTCTTCCGGCTGTTATTATTATTGTTATATACCAGGTTCTTCTGCACGATCATATCATTCACCACATTCACAGCCTCACCAAGATAAATATCATTGCCACGGAGTGATTTGATCCATTGCTTAAAGCGTTCCAGCTTGCCGGCATCATATTCAAACTTCTTCAGGTCTTCGGCCATCGCTTCCACATCCAGCTCTTTCGCCGATTTGCTGAGCGAATCTATCTGCCTGGCCACGGCTTTCATCTGCTTTTGCTCTTCCTGGTACTTCTTCAGGTTCAGTTGCGCCACCTTATCATTTTGTTTGGCCAGCCATTCAGCATTGAACTTGATCTTTGTAAAGGCATCGCTGGTTTTCAGGCGGTCATCGCTCGCTTTCTTGATGGGCGCCAGGTCAAGGCCATATTTCCAGCGGCTGTAATCGGCCTTTTGTATCTCATCCCAGGGCAATGCATCGGGATTGTCCTTTTCGCGCAGCTTGGAATACTCTGCCAGGTCGGGCAGGGCAATATCGGAGCTTACGCCGCGCAGTTGGGTAGAGCCGCCATTGATGCGGTAAAACTTCTGCAAAGTGAGCTTTACGGTACCCAGCTCACTGTTGGGATTGAGCATACCCAGGTTCTTATCCAGGCCAATATTGCGTTGTACAGTACCCTTACCATAGGTAGAGGTGCTGCCTATAATGATACCCCGGTCATAATCCTGGATAGCAGCAGCAAATATTTCAGAAGCAGAGGCGCTGAACTCATTCACCATCACCGCCAGCGGTCCGTCGTACAATATGCTTTTATCGCGGTCGGGATAGATCTGGGGTTTGCCATCACGGTCTTTTACCTGTACAATCGGACCGCTTTCAATGAACAAACCTACCATTTGTACCACATCGTACAGAGAACCGCCACCATTGTTGCGCAGGTCCATCACAATGCCATCTACTTTCTGTTCCTTGAGCTTGATGATCTCTTTACGTACATCTTCAGAACAACGGGGACCTTTCGGATTGTCGAAATCGGCATAGAATTCCGGTAGGTAAATGAAGCCGATCTTACCACCGGTGGTATTTACAATAGCACTGCGGGCAAAAGTTTCATCCTGCACAATCTTGTCACGGATGAGGCTTATTACTTTAACGGAACCATCCGCTTTTTTCAGGGTAAGGCGTACCTCAGTACCTTGTTTACCACGGATCACCTTTACGGCGTCTTCCACAAAGAAGCCACCCAGGTCTACCGGTTCGGCAACGCCCTGTCCCACCTTCAGGATCATATCCCCTACCGCCACTTCGCCCGATTTCCAGGCAGGACTGCCGGTAATGAGGGAGCCGATCTTAATACCACCTTCATCTTCCCGCAGGGAAGCGCCAATACCAAAAAAGCTGCCGCTCATCTGCTCATCAAAATAACGCTTATCCACGGGCGGGAAGTAGGTCGTATGCGGGTCCATAGACTCCGTGATCGTCTTTACATATTCATTAAAACGGTCATCATCATTGATCTTTACTTTCAGGCGCTCATAGATCCTGTCCATGATCTTCATCACCCGGTCGCGCGCTTCCTTTTCCAGTTCGGCATCGGTTTTCACCTTCACGCTGTCCTTTCCTTTATTGCGTTCGCGGGCATCCAGCAGATCAGCGTAACGGTCCAGCGTCAGGGATTTCAACCTTTTACGCCATACCTCCTTGCGTTCTGCTTCATTCTTCGGGAAATCAATTTCATCGGTATTGAAATTGGCTGTTTCTTCCTTGGTAAAGTCAAACGGCTTGCTCAGCACCTCTTTATAGATCTGCTCTGTTTCGAGGATACGCTTCTTCACGATCTCAGAAACCTCGGGCACAAATTGTACCGGCTCGCCCAGTAACTCATTGTCGATCTTTGTTTCGTATTTCTTTAACCGCTGCACGTCCGACTGCAGCAGGATATTCTTATTCTCATCCACATAACGGTTCACCAGGAACTTTTTGAACACTTCCCTGGAGAAATTATCGTCTATCTTTTTAGGGCTGTAGTGAATTTCCGACAGCATCTCCCCCACATTATGCAGGATCTTCTCATATTTTGTGGCGGGCGGCTTATCGCCCCCTCCTAATCCAAGTGTACGGAAGGCAAGAAACAAACCGGCTCCCAGAATGATCAGCACAACAGGTAGATTCTTTCTTTTAACCATATATTGTAAGACTTTAGTCATTGCTTCCAAAAATAACGATAAATAAGATGGGTTGTTGCAGCGCAAAATGAATATTAACAATCGGTTTTGTCTAAAATTCCAGGAATCAGGAAGACCGGAAAAGAGCAAGGGATAAGCGGCTAACTGATGCTATCTGTGCGCATTAAATAGGGAACAGTGAAAAAATGTGAGAATGATTTTTTGACAGAAATCAGATTTACTTTACTTTTGCACTCCCAATACGGTGGTTGTAGCTCAGTTGGTTAGAGCATCAGATTGTGGTTCTGAGGGTCGCCGGTTCGAACCCGGTCATCCACCCCGAAATGGCGTTCAAAATTCATTTTTGAGCGCCATTTTTCTTTGGTGCCCGTCTGCAGTACCGTCTTACCATGCCTGCCCTGTTTTACCTGACAACCAGGTTATTCCACCCTCCAAAAAATATTTTCAAAATCGTGAACAATTTACCAACCTCCTTTAAGCCATGTGTGAACCATGTGTCAAAGATGTGTGCGCCATTGGAGAACACCCCCATTTGACACATGGTTCACACATGGATGAGGCCAGGATGACAGGAGGATGGGCAATGGAAGCGGGTTGAATCGCCACAGCCCGCAAAAATAGCCGTACCTTGCGCCCTCAATTTTTTCGTTTTTATTATCCTTCAATTGATTACAATGAGTCCCTGGTGGCTAATGATCCCCATCTTATCTGCACTGACCGGCTGGCTGACCGTTCAGTTATCTGTCAAACTGTTCCTGACCCGCATTCTCCCCCGGAGACGCCGGCAATGGACGGAACAACTGGCTAAAAAGGTAAGTACCGAGCTGGTTTCCTTTGAAACCCTTGAACAAAAGATCACCAGCCCGGAAAGCATACAGAAACTGATGCCCCAGGTGGAAGGACATATTGATGATTTCCTGCGGACGGGCCTTCCCAAGGCCTTCCCCATCATCAGCACCTTCATTGGCGAGCGCACCATCAGCCAACTCAAGGAGATCTTTATGAAGGAATTGGAAACCATCTTCCCCGTGGTAATGAAAAGCTATGTAAAAAACCTGCAGCAGGACCTCAACCTGGAGCAGATGGTGATAGACAAAGTGGAAGCCATTACCACAGAAAGAATGCAAGCTACTGTTAATCAATCCATAGGCCCCGACCTGGACCGGGCAGCCCTGATAGCCGGCCTGTTTGGTCTCCTGGTGGGATTGATACAACTGGCCATCGTATTGGCAACGACCTGATAAGTGGATGATTTCCACAAACCATCGTCATTTTTACCTTTCATCACAATGTCAGAACCCTGTCACAAGTTCTAGAGGACTTTTGCGTCTAACCCTTGCAATAATAATTAACCGGTATATGAGAAGTTTTCTGTTATTAGTTATTTGTGCTGTTTTGTATAGCCAAAGTATAGCCCAGTTTCCCGGAGGAGGTGGCGGACGCCCAGGTGGCGGTGGCGGCATGCAGAATATTGGCCACTTTTATGGCCGTATTATAGATGCCAAGACCAATAAAGGCGTGGAAGCCGCTTCTGTGCAGTTGATCCAGACCAAGATGGACCCTGCCACCAAAAAGCCGAAAGATACGCTGGTAGGCGGCATGCTTACCCGTAACAATGGTGATTTCAGCCTCGAAGGCCTTCCCTTATTTGGTCAGTTCCGCCTCAAAATAACCGCCATCGGTTATAAAACCATCGAGCAGAAAGTAGCTTTTGAATTGAAGTTTGGCCAGGGCGATATGAGCCAGGCCATGAATGCAGTAGATAAAGACCTCGGTAATTTCAAACTGGAACAGGATGCACAGGTCATGGAAGCGGTAACAGTAACCGGCGCCAAACCCCTGATTGAAATGGGGATTGACCGTAAGATCTTCAACGTGGAAAAGAACATCACCTCTGCCGGCGGTACCGCAGTAGATGTAATGCGCAGCGTTCCTTCCCTCAATGTGGATATTGACGGCAATGTTACCCTGCGTAATGCGGCGCCACAGATCTTTGTGGATGGACGCCCCACTACCCTCTCCCTCGACCAGATACCGGCCGATGCCATCCAAAGCATAGAAATGATCACCAATCCTTCCGCCAAGTATGACGCCAGCGGTGGACAGGCAGGCATCCTCAACATCGTATTAAAGAAGAACCGCAAAGCAGGTTATAACGGTAGCATCCGCGCCGGTATAGACTCCCGTGCCCGGTTCAATGTAGGTGGCGATATCAACGTACGCCAGGGAAAACTCAACGTATTTGCCAATGCCATGTACAACCAGCGTAAATCCAAAGGCTGGGGCTGGAGCGATCAGTTGAACACAGCTACGAGCAGCAGCATTTTCTCGCACCAGGAAAATGACCAGGTGAACCGGGGTTCTTTTGCCTTTGGCCGCTTCGGGCTGGATTATTTCATGGACAACCGCAATACCCTGTCTATTTCGCAATCCATTGTACGGGGCCAATTCAAGAATGACAACCGCGAGAACTATCAGGTTGATACCAATGATGTATTCTTCCAAAGCCAATACCGCAACAGCCTCGGCGAATTTGAATTCCGTAATTACGGTACGCAATTGAGCTTTAAGCACCTGTTTGCCAAAGCCGGCCGCGAGTGGACAGCCGATGTGAATTTCAACCAAAGCCGGAATGAAAACGAAAGCAATATCCTGGCCCGTTATTTCTTCGATCCCAGCCAAACCAATCCCAAGACCGATGAAACCCTGCAAAGGTCGATTGGTGAGGGTAAGAACACTTTTGTCGTTGGACAAACCGATTATGTGCACCCCATTACCGAGAACATGAAATGGGAAGCTGGTCTGCGGGCCCAGATCCGTAAGTCAGAAAGCTCCCAGGCCATCGCCAATAATGGTACGGTAGATCCTCAATTCAGCAACAACTTCGAATACACGGATTATGTGTACGCAGGTTATGCCACTTTCTCGCAGAAGATCAAAGACAAATGGAGCTACCAACTGGGCTTGCGCGCAGAGAGCTCTAACTATGAAGGGACACAATTGGGTAAAGCGGAGTATTCCAACAGCTTCCCCATCAGTTTATTCCCCAGTGTATTTATAACCCGTTCATTTAAGGACAAGCAGGATATCCAGATCAATTACTCCCGCAGGGTGAACAGGCCCAACTTCTTCCAGTTGATGCCGAACTACGATATCTCGAACCAGTTGAGCTATTCTACCGGTAATCCCAACCTGGTACCGGAGTTCACCCATTCGTTGGAGCTTTCTTACCAGAAAACTTATGGCACGAAGAACAATACCTTCCTCGCTACTTTGTTTGGCAAGTATACCGACAACCTGATCGCGCGTTACCAGTACTGGCAGAAGTTCAACGCCGATTCGGCCTTCGTGAGCACCTGGATCAATGCTACCGACGCTTATGCAGCCGGACTGGAGCTGGTATTCCGGAATAACTGGACCAAATGGTGGGACATGAACTTCAGCACCAACGTGTATTATTCCAGGATCAATGGCGATAATGTAACCAAGCAGTTGACCAATGAGCGTACCAGCTATTCAGCCAAGCTGAACAATACCTTCAAATTCGGCAAAGGCTGGAGCATACAACTGAGTGGTGATTATATTTCCAAGAGCGCCCTGCCGGTGAGCACCAGCAATAGCGGTGGCGGCGGTGGTGGTGGTGGCCGTGGCGGTGGTGGTGGCGGTGGCTTTATGATGGCCGCGCCTTCTTCCGTGCAAGGCTTTATCGAAGCCAATTATGGCGCCGACCTGGGCCTGCGCAAAGAATTCCAACTGTGGAAGAATACCGCTACTATATCTGTAAACTGGAACGATATTTTCCGCAGCCGACGTTATTATGCCTTCTCCGAATCAGCAGGCTTCACACAGTGGGACTGGAGAAGAAGAGACCCGCAGATCGTTCGGTTGAACTTCAACTACCGTTTTGGCAAGTTTGATATCGCCCTGTTCAAACGCAAGAACATGAAAGGCGAATCAGAAGGTATGCAGAACGGTATGCAGGGCATGGGACAGTAAACAGTCTTTTCCTACGTATAACAAAGGGGGGCGAATCATCGCCCCCTTTTATATTAGTTTACCCTGCCCTCCTCATCCTTCGCCCCGCCACTGTCATGCCGGCGTTTACGGGCATTGGTATCTTTCCCCAACCGCCAGGATACAGCTATACCGAATCGGCGGCTATCAAATTCCCGCCGGCGAAAAGCCGTTACCTGCTGAATGCCCAGCGTTTGCTCGCGCAAGATCTTCGTCTTAAAAATATCATCGGCTTTCAACCGTATGCTCCCTTTTCCATCGAACAGCGTTTTCTGCAACCCGGCGCCGATAGCATAAATGGCATCATTCTGTGTTTGTCCCCACCCCTGCCTGCCCGGGAAAAAACCGGTGATTTCTCCCCGCCATCCTTTGCCCAACTGCCATTCACTGGAAACCTCTATTTCACGCACTGTGGTATGCCGGTCTATTTTTATCTCTCCCGCTCCGCCCTGCTGATGTACCCAGAACAGTAACAGGTTGCCCCGCACTGTCCACCAGCGTGCCGGCTGTGCCATACCATACAGCACCAGGGTATAGGAGTCACTGTTCACCAGGTTCATAGGCCTGGTGATGAAGATGCCGTCCGTTGCCTGCGTCACCCCATACGGCAACTGTTCGTCCCGGTTATAACCCGCTGTAACACTCAGAAACTCCCGGTAACTATAACGCAGGTCATAATAATGACTGAAGCCTGGCAGCAGATCGGGATTTCCTCCGGTGTAAGAATAGTTGTCGCGGTACAACAGGAAAGGATTCAACTGCTGGTAATTCGGCCGGCGGATACGTTTTCCGTAACTCAGCACCAGTGTGCTATTCCCGGTACTGTCCAGCTTATAAGATAGATAGAAGGAAGGAAAGAGGGTACTGTAATGCTTATAAAAAGCCGAACCTGCCACCAATGCATTACCCGGTTGCTGCCCTTTCAAGCGCACATCTTCCAGCCGGAGGCCGGCCTGCAGGCCCCAGCGTTTCCACTCCTTACGGGCATTCACATAGGCTGTACTGATCGTTTCAGTATACCGGAAATCATTTGTTTTCCGGTAATCGGGCACATTACTGCCATTGATTTGATCGTACCAGCGGGCTTCATTGTCCATACGCACATTGCTGATCTTGGCGCCGGCTTCTACCCGGGCATTGCCCTTGAATGGTAATACATAATCTGCTTTCAGGGAACGGATGCGCGTAGAAGCAGGCTGTACAAACAGCGATTTCCAGGATGAACTCACCTGCCCGTCCGGTAACCAGGTGTCATTCCGTAGGTATTGTTCACCATCAGCATAATATTGGATCAGGTCTGCATCTCCGCTCAATTGTTGCCCCATCGAGTCCAGCTTATGCTGAAAGTTCAGGTTAGCACCTATATTTCTCCAGGTATATGACCCGCCGGTATATCCAAGCGCTGTAGAATCCGGTTTGCCCGCTCCATCCACATGCCGGCCATGGAAGTCAAACTGTTCTTTCTTAAGCTGTGTACTGCCGGTAACCATAAAGCCCAGCGTAGTGTTGCGGGAAAGAAAATAATCTATACCCAGCCGTCCATTCCAGGTATTGACGGTACTACGGGAATAATTGTCGAGCAGCACAGCAGATTGAGGTGTGCCATCCGGCCTGAAATAATCCCGGCGGATCGTTTCTTCACTATAATTCTTGTCACGGCTATAAGCTACATAACCGAAGATATTGGATTTGCCCTTGCGGTAATTCCCATTGAAGCTGTTATTATACCGCGCATGCACGCCCTGGTTCATGCCTGCCTGAAGGTTGCCATGAAAGCCCTGTTGCTTGTTCTTTTTAAGCACAATATTGATAATGGCGCCTCCCGCGGCATCATAAGAGGCTGGCGGATTATGGATCAGCTCAATTTTATCTATTACACCGGCTGGCAGGGAACGCAGGTAAGCGGCTACATCACCGGCAGGTAAATACGTAGGCCGGTTGTCTAGGAGGATCACCACACCGCCACGCCCGTTCAGGCTGATCTGGTCATCCTGGCTGATCATCACACCCGGACTTCTGGCCAGCACTTCCAGCGCATTGCTGCCCGCTGCAGAGATCATGGCATCTACATGCACAATGGTCCTGTCCATTTTCTGTTCTATCACCGGTTTCCGGCCTTTCACCGTCACCACTTTGAGTGTACGCGTATCCTGGGCTGGCACCAGGTAGCTTAACAATACTATAGCAAGCAGTATAAGGGCTGTCTTCATGCTTCAGGGATTTTTAGCCAATTTCCGGCATGAACAGGGGCATGGAAAGTTTTGTTGACGGGCATGTCCAGGCCGGGGATGGATATAGGAAGATGGGTGATGATAAGGCCGTCACCTGGAATAGCCTGTTCATCACCCATGCAGGCTGCTTCACTTTTTCCTTTACACCTTACCCGAAAATTTGCAGACATTTACAGTATGCCATCCCCCCGCTATATACGGAAAGAGAATAAGGTACTGCTACACCTCCTGTTCTGCCTTATAGTGCTCGCCACCCTGTTCATGGCGGTTTACTTTTATACCAATGGCGAAGGAGATTTCAGGATCACCGTATATAGCTCCTTATTGTTCCTGCTTTGCATCTATACAGGAAGGTATGTATGCATGCAATGGTTCCGGCGCAACTCACTTGGCCTGCTTGCACTGCATACCGTAGTAGCTATAACCAGCCTGCTCACGGTCTGGTGGCTGGTCCATAAATACCTGCTGGGGCATCCTCATGTTGACTGGGTTGAACTGAGCGCCTCTATAGGTCCTTTTTTTATGATGGGACTCGTTATTGGTATGCTGTTAAAACTGATCAGCACTACCCTCCAAAAACAGGTACAGGAGGCCAGCATGGCTGCAGAGCAAAAGAAAACAGAGCTGCATCTCCTGCAATCCAGGCTCAGCCCTCATTTTCTTTTCAATACCCTCAACAACATGTACAGCATCTCCGTGGTACAGCAGGAGCGCATACCCGGACTGATACTCAAATTATCCGAACTGTTGCGCTACACCGTATACGACACACAGGCTTCTTCCTTACCACTGGCGCAGGAACTTGCCTATATTGAAACCTATATAGCCTTTGAAAAGATCCGTATTGGCGACCGGTTGCAACTGGAAGTGGAACTGGGTGCTTATTCGCCGGAAGTACATATTCCCCCTATGCTGCTGATCGTGTTTGTTGAAAATGCTTTCAAACATGCCAAAAATACCTTCAGTGACAAGATCTATATCCGCATCGCCCTCCGGCAAACAGATGAGGATATCCTTTTCACCGTAGTCAATTCTTTTGTGGAGGGACCACAGCCCCTGGCCGAATCCTCCGGTATTGGATTAAGCACCACCGATAAACGCCTGAAAATTTTGTATGGCAACGATTATAGCCTGCACCGGGAATGCCGGGATGGCCTTTATACGATACAACTACGACTGAACCTCAAAAAAACAACCTTATGATCCGCTGCCTGATCATAGATGATGAACCATTCGCCCGCAAGATCATACTGGAATATTGCAAATACCTGCCGCAATTGCAGGTGCTGGGCGAATGTTCCAATGCGCTGGAAGCACGTAAAACGTTACAGGAGCAGGCGGCAGACATTATTTTCCTGGATATTCACATGCCGGTCATGGACGGCTTTGGTTTTCTCAAAACACTCCCCCACCCGCCGCAGGTGATATTCACCACTGCCTATAAAGAATATGCAGCCAATGCATTTGATGTAAACGCCTGTGATTACCTGATAAAGCCCTTCACCCTGGAGCGCTTCATTATAGCCATAGATAAAGCAACGAAACAACTGGAACCAACCGTTGGCGCGGGAAACAGCCCGGTGCCCGACTATTTCTTTCTCAAAACCGACGGCCGCATTCACAAACTATTCTTTAATGAGGTACTATATGCGGAAGCCAATGGCAATTATACAAAGATTGTGACAACAGGCCAGCAGCTGATGCCCAAAATGCCCTTTTCCGACTATGAAGAACTGTTACCCGCAACGCAATTCGCCAGGGTACACCGGTCTTTTATCATTAACCTTTCAAAGATCCGGGTGATTGAAGGGAATACGGTACACCTGGACAAATACCAGATCCCCATCGGCAGTAATTACAGGGAATCACTGCTGAAAATACTGAAACTGACAACCTGATCAGCATAGTATAAATCTACTATTGCCCCCCTCCGCCGGTTGTCGCAAGTTTGTGTAATAAATAAAAGCCATGAAAATTACATTTTTTATTACACTGCTATTTACCTGCGTTACCATCAACGAAAAGGACAAACTCACCGGAAGGTGGGAAACCAAGCCTTCTCCCAAAGGAAATGTTACAGGCGTCATCTTTAAGGAAGACAACAGCTTTGAAGGATATATCAATAAAAAGCCTTTTACAAGCGGCGTTTATACCCTGGATAATGACACCTTCTCTTTTACAGACAATGGCTGTGATGGGAAAAAAGGCCTTTATAAGGTCATATTCTTTTCAAATGATGATTCACTCAGGCTGGTGCCTATAGTGGATAGCTGTATCCAAAGGAAAGAAGGAATGAGTAAACTGGTAATGGGAAGAGTAAAGCAGTAGTATGAGAAAAATAATCCTGTTGCTGGTCATCACAGCCGTATGCATTTCCCTTACCTCCCTGATCAATAATGAGCCCCGCACAAAAGCAGCACTTGGAAAATTGCTCTTCTTCGATCCCATTTTATCAGACGATCGTACCATCAGTTGTGCAAGTTGTCATATACCGGAAAAGGCATTTGCCGATACACTACCGGTAAGCCTGGGCGTACATAATAGAAAAGGTACAAGAAATACGCCCTCAGCTATGAATGTTGCCGGCCAGCGTTCCTTATTCTGGGATGGAAGAGCGGCCACCCTGGAAGCGCAGGCGCTTGCTCCTATAGAGAATCCTTCAGAGATGAACCTGCCCATTGAAGTGGCATTGGTGAGGCTGAAGAAAAATAAACGATACAGGCAGTATTTCCGGAGCCTGTACAACAGTGAGCCTTCACGCCATAGCCTGGCAGATGCTATGGCTGCTTTTGAGCGTACCCTCGAAACGAGCGACAGCCCCTTCGATAACTGGAAATTTACCGGTGACAGTAATGCTGTTAGTGCCGGGGTTAAAAGAGGGTTTGATATTTTCAATACAAAAGGAAAATGTGTGAAATGCCATTTCGGCGCTGACTTTACTACGCATGAATTCAGGAATATTGGCCTGTTCAATGGAAAACACCTGAACGATAGCGGCAGGGCCCTTATCACCGGAGCTATCGGCGATATAGGGAAATTTAAAACACCGGGATTAAGGAATATCGGTATCACTGCTCCCTACATGCACAATGGCCTGTTCAGCACTTTACAGGAAGTGATTGAGTTTTATAATGATCCGGAGAAAATAATGCCAGGGGCCATCAACAGGGATACCCTGCTCAACGAACCGATGCATTTAACCAGGCAGGAGAAAGAAGACCTGGAAGCATTCCTCCTTTCACTGACCGATAAGCAATTTACTGCCGCAAAAAAGAACTAATACCAGCTTCCCAACAGCATCCATTACAAGCAATCACTGCTGAAAATACTGAAACCGGCAACCTAACCAGCACCGCTCTACGTGAAAAACACGCAAAAAATATCTGTAAAAAACTGGTTGTCATGCCGGCAGGTGAAACGTTGATATAAGTCATGCCCCCGGATGCCCGACAGGGGTTGACAATCCCTCCCGCTTGTTCTATATTTAACCTATCCAATATCCAAGCCCCCAGGCGATGAAAAAGTTTTACCTTATCCTATTGCTGGCCTTCACGACCAGCTCCTATGCACAAATGTCTTTGCTAAAGAAATACCAGGCAGCAGACAGTTTGCTGCAGATCAACAAGCTCACCGAAGCTTGCAAGATCCTCAAAGACATAGAACCAATTTGTGACAAGACAGACACCCTGTACCTCTATATTATTTGGAGCTATGTAAGCATCACCTCCAAACTGGAAATGCAATACCGGTTAAAAGAGCGATTTGACAGCTCCCTGTATTACGGACAGGAAGCCCTGAAGTTTATAGATAAGTGTAAACCCTATTTTGACTCCTCCTTTGCCGCCAGACAATACTGGATGTACAAAAATGTAGTGGTATCCTCCTTTGGCCTGGGTAAGCCGGATAATGCCCGCAAATACCAGGACCTGCTCTATAAAGCCTATAAAGACAACCAGCTACCCGAAGGCATCAACCAGTATTATAACTTCTCCTTTTTCAAATGGGAAGGCAAAAATGTATGGGGCTATGAATGGTATCCGGAGCCGGGCGATCCGGAAACAGCAGGCAGCTTTTCAAAGATCGTTTATTACGTATATAGCACCAATACCGATGGCACCGACAAAGACCATCTCTACCGGCTGCACGTATTGAAGTCTCCTAAAATGAACGCGTCCGCAAAGTTTGATTATGTATTGACCAAATGCCTGGAGAAAGCCAGCAATGAAGTGAGCGGTACTTTTTATAGCTATACCTATAATAGAAAGATTGACTACCTTAAGCTCCGGAACGATATAAAGGAAGTCCTCAAAGGCAATTATTATCCCGGCACAACCGCTGCAGTGATCAAAAAGAATTAAACCACCTGCACCTACCAGGCAACAAAAGCTATCATTAAAAAATTTGACGCCGATTGTAAGGATTTGTTCCTTTACCGGGACTAATAGATGAAACCATCATCCTTTTGACCCTGCAGGAACAGCAATACATTTTCGATCAGTGGCTGCATCAGCACAAAGCGCTCTTCTTTAAGATAGTGCGCACCTATGCCTTTACCCCTATGGACCGGGATGACCTATTCCAGGAGATCACCCTCCAGGTGTGGCATTCCATACCCTCGTTCAAAAATGAAGCGGCTGTGTCCACCTGGCTATACCGCATTGCCTTCAATACAGCCATCAAGTGGTCGCAAAAAGAGCAAAAACACCACACGGCACGCGCTCCCCTTGACAGCGTGGAGCATATTTTACAGGACAATCACCTGCCCATGGACGAGCGGTTGACCTGGCTCTATGAAGAGATCTCAAAACTCAATGAAGTAGACCGCTCTATCACCTTGTTATTGTTAGAGGGCCTGAGCTACAGAGAGATGGCCCTCATCCTGGGTATCACGGAGTCCAATATCGGGGTAAAGATCAACCGGATTAAAAAACACCTGGCTGGTAAATCTAAAAAAACTGAACCATATGGACTTTGAAGAATTGCAAAAAGTATGGGTGGCAGATAGCCAGGAGGCTGTTTATGTCATCAACGAGAAAGCCTTACACAACCGGATCACCTCGAAAAAGAATACGGCACTGCATATTACCAATGTAAGTGAGTTGCTGCTCATCATAGGGAATGTCAGCGCCGGCATTTTTGTGGCTGGCGTAAGCTATTGGAACAACAACCGCAATATTTTTATGTACATCATGGCAGCCTGGATGCTCCTGACAGCCGGGTATGTTTTGGTAAACCGCATCCGCCGGCTAAACAGGCAACCCAGGTTTGACCGCTCTATGCAGGAAGAGCTTCAACACGCGCTGGCTACTGCCACGTACCAGGTACGGCTATCGCACCTCATGCGGCTGAACGTTTTACCCATTGGAATACTGAGCGTGCTGGGGGTGTGGGATGGAGTCAAAACGATTTGGTTCGCTGCGGGTATATTGCTTTTTTTTTGCATAGTGTATTATCTCTCAGGATGGGAACACAATATCTATAAACGCAAAAAACGGGAACTGGAAATACTACAAAATAAATTAATGAAAGAGTAAATATTCCCGGAACAAATACAAACCGTCCCTTTTTACGTATATAGTGTCAAAGGACTCTGATGATGAACAAGGTAGCATTGTTCATGTATCTTTGCGTGTACCTATTTATCCCTTTGACAGCACAAGACATGAACCCAACCAACTTAACCTACCTCGCCCTGGGCGATTCTTATACCATTGGGGAAGGTGTTCCCGAACACGAAAACTTCCCCCTCCAGGCCACCCAATTACTGAATCAGGCAGGTTATCCATTCGGCAAGCCTACCATCGTAGCCAAAACCGGCTGGACAACAGATGAGCTGCAGCAGGCCATTGCCGCTGCCAGCCTGGATAGCAACTATGGTATCGTGTCCTTACTGATCGGGGTTAATAACCAATACCGCGGCAGGAACCATACCGAATATGCCGCCCAGTTTGAAGAGCTGCTGCAACAGGCCATCGCCTTTGCCGGCCACAAGCCGCAACATGTATTCGTATTGTCCATCCCCGACTGGGGCGCTACGCCTTTTGCCGAAGGCAGGGACCGGGCACAGATCGCCCGGGAAATAGACCAGTTCAATGCGACGAATAAGGCCATTACCGAAAAATACCTGGTACACTATATTGACATTACGCCCGGCACCCGGGAAGCCGCCTCCGACACTTCCCTCGTCACTACCGACCATTTGCACCCTTCCGGCAAAGAATATAGTCGCTGGGCAGCTAAACTGGCCGAAGCGGTAAAAGAGGAAATGAAGTAGCTTTGCGCCCATCATTCACTCTGTCCTTGCATGGAAACGCAACAAGCTCAAGCCCCCGTTCTGAAATTAAGCTGGAGAGAAAAATTTGCCGGCCTGCTCGTATTACTCATTGGCATTGTCTACCTGCTGTGGCAGATGACCGACTTTATATCGTCTAAATCCGGCGCCTATGCCGTGAAGGAGGGCGCCCTCCAGGTAAGTACCAGTGAATTGTTCAACCATATACGGTCAATCATTTCCATTCTGCTCGCTTTTATAGGCGGCTGGTTGTTGCTGAAAGGCAAAAGAGCCGGCTGGGTGATTGGTATATCACTGCTCTTCCTGCTCAACGTCATCGCTGCAGGCATTATGATTGCCAGCTATGCAGCAGTAGATAACCTGAACAAGATGGTGGGTGGCGCGTTGGTATTGCCCCTGCTGCTGGCACTGATCTTTTTACTGCTGCCATCGGCCCGGTTAAAATACAAGGTCGGCCGGAACACCCTTGTTACGACCGTGGCCTTGATAGTATTACTGATAGGACTGTATTTCTTCTTACAGTAGATCGCCTTCATCCACCTGGTAGCGTTCCTTGATCTTGCGCATCACCTCATCCATCGAGGAGCGGTGATCTTTGGGATTCCACTCTCCCCGCTCCCATTTGTCCAGCTCCTCATCAATATGCTTTTGCTGCAGGGCTGTCAGCTTATCGGTCAGTTGATCCGACATTTCCTTTTGCTTGCGGTAAAAGGCTTTCTTCTTCTCCGATGTCAGTTCCTTGTCCTTACGCATCTCATTTTCCGAAGCGGCCATCAGCGTCAGTTCTTCTTTGGCCAGGGCAATATCATAAGGGCCTACCGGCATAATGAGCTTGGATAAAATAGGGCCTACTTCTATCAGGATGATCAGCAGCGATAACAATAAACTGGTCCAGAATACGCTGCTTTCTTCGCCGGCCAGGTCGGTCAGCGCCTTATTGCGTTCCAGGAAGCCCACATTGGCTTTGGCTGAGGCTTCATATTGTTTACGCTTTTCTTCCAGGGAAGCCTTGGCCCCGGCAAGAATGCTGTCCTGCTTTCCGATATCCGCCTGTAATTGCAACAGCTCCGGACCATGTTGCTGGCGGGCATTGCCAAAAGCGTCCATTTTCAGCCTGGTCAGTTGTTCTATCCCCCTTCGTCCCGACCCGCCGGTACCATCTGCTTCCTGCACATACGACAGTTGCAGGCGGTGCAGGGTATCTTCAAGAGACAGCTTCCTGTTCATCAGCCGGTTGCGCTCTGTTTCGGTAGTCTGCATCAGGGCGGTGTTCTCCGCCTGCAGCAGGCTGTCATTCAGTTGTATCTTCTTGTGGATATTCTCCACCACCTTGGTATCAATCTCTTTTTCGAAGATCTTCAGTTCCAGTGGCCGGGCAATCGTAACACCGATCAGCAGCGCCAGGGCAATACGCGGCACTGCCATCCAGAACTGTTTACGCCTGCTCACGCCATACTTGCGCATCGTGGATACCAGGAAACGGTCGAAGTTGAATATGATCAATCCCCAGATAATGGCAAAAAGGATGGTCCACCCAAAGCTGTTGAAAATACTGTAAATGGCATAGCCGGAAGAGATGGCCGCCAGTACAAAAGTGGCCAGGATCACGCCTCCCAGGCCACTGTATTTGCTATGTTCGGAAGGGAATTGCTTCAGCAGTTGCTGGTGGGCGCCGGCGCACCACCAGAGGAAATTATTGTCGGATCGTTTACCGCCTCCTCCCCCGCTAAAAGAGTCGTAGGCATACAGGTCATTATCCTGCACAGGTTCTTTGGCAGCCATAAGAATGCTTTAATGAATAAATTGTAATAATTGGAACGATAGCGGTTGAAGTGGGACCAGAATACAACGGCAAATAAACGGATAAATTGTAAATGAAATGTGAAAAATGAGACACTTAAAATGAGCAGGTTAACATTAGTCCTTGAATGGTTCATCCGAATCCCGGTATCCGCCAATGAAGGACAAGAGAATATAACCCAGGCCGGCCAGCGTGAAGACAATGGCCATGGCCCATATCAAAATGGGACGCACCAATATGCCGCCATAGGTATATACATAATAAATATAGAAGGAAGCAGCCAGCCCTAACAGTAAGAAAAAAGCGCCATACAGGTAGCCACTCCGGTTTTCTTTTTTAAACTCTCCGCCATTGGCGGCAAATAACTCTTCCAGCAACTGGGTGGCCTCTATATAATCCATGCCCCGGTAATCGGCCGTAAGGCTTTCCAGAATATGCTCCCGCTTGGAACCTGCTTTCACAGCATCCACTGCATACAGGAAATTGTCTTCACGTACTCCCTGGTCAAGATAACGGGCTTTAATAGCGTCAATATTTTTCATGGGTGGTTGGGGTATAATCAGGCATACAAAATATAATCAATTGCGCAAGATTCCAAGCCTTCTCACCCCTGATGCCTCATTGCCTTTATGCCTTGTTACCTCAATGCCTTCTTACCTTACTTCCACAACGCCGGCAAATCACTCATAATTGCCTTCGCCCCCATATAGCCCATCACCACTACGACGGCCCAGCCGGCCAGTTGCATCCATAATGGATGACGGTAATCTTTCATCAGTTTGCGGTTCATGGCAGCGATTAATATAATGGCCAGTCCCACGGGCAGGATCAGCCCATTTATCACACCGGCAGCAATCAGCAACTGTTTAGGTTTGCCGATCCATACAAAGATGATCGTGGAAAGAATAATAAATACAGAAATACACAAACGCTCATAACGCGCAAAAACAGGATGGAATGTTTTAAAGAAAGAGACCGAGGTATAGGCCGCCCCCACTACCGAGGAAATGGCGGCACTCCACAATACCACCCCAAAAATGCGGAAGCCGATCTCCCCTGCCGCATGCCTGAATACACTGGCCGGTGGATTATTGGCATCCAGCACCACGCCCTGTACCATCACACCCAATGCAGCCAGGAACAATACATACCGCATAATGCTGCTGATAACAATGCCACTCATGGCGCTGCGGTTTACCTGCGGTATATAGGCGGTGCCTTTAATACCCGCATCCAGCAGCCGGTGCGCGCCGGAAAAAGTAATATACCCGCCCACCGTACCGCCCACCAGTGCTACAATGGCTACCGTGCTGATCTTCTCCGGCATGATCGTCTGCCTCAAGGCTTCTCCCAACGGAGGATGCGCACTAAAGGCAATGAATAAAGTAAGCAGGATCTTGACCACGCCCAGCGTCTTTGTAAATCCGTCCAGCATCTTGCCGATCTCACTGAGCCAGAACAGTAACAACGCCACTACACAACTGATCACTGCCCCTTTTTCAAAAGACATCCCGGTGAGCACATTCATGCCCAACCCACAACCTGCTATATTACCAATATTAAAAGCAAAACCACCCATGATCACCAGTACAGCCAGGAAATAACCCAGTCCCGGCAACAAGCGGTTGGCCAGGTCCTGTGCCCGCAGCTCACTGATCGTTAAAATGCGCCAGGTATTCAGTTGCGCGCCGATGTCGAGCAGTACAGATACCAGAATCACAAAGCCCATCCCGGCCAGCAACTGCTGGGTGAATACCGTCGTTTGTGTTAGGAACCCCGGACCTATGGAGGAATTGGCCATCAGGAAAGCGGCCCCGAGGATGGCGCCGCCGCCGCCGAATACAACACGCTTATCAGGAGAAGGAGTACCGGATCTTTTAAATGGCTGTAATTTCAATACCGTGTCGTTTTAATGTATGTTTTATTCGTTGGGCAAAAGCCAGTGCATGCGCTCCGTCGCTATGGATACAAACTGTTTCGGCCTCAATAGGTATCGTTTTGCCACTGGTGGTAGTTACAGACTCCTTCCCTATCATCTGCAACACCTGCTTAATACAAGCATCTTCTTCTTCAATGAGGGCATTGGCTTCCGAACGTGGTGTAAGACTGCCATCATCACGGTAAGTCCTGTCGGCAAATACCTCACTGTAGGTAGCCAGTTTTACAGATTGCGCCCTTTTGATCAACTCACTGCCCGAAAGGCCATACAGGAGGAGGTTTTTGTCTAAATTTTTTACAGCCAGGCAAATGGTGGTGGCCAATGCGGGATCTGCCGCGGCCATATTATATAAAGCGCCATGGGGCTTCACATGATGCAGGTCTGCATTGTATAATTTCAGGAAAGCCTGCAAAGCGCCTACCTGGTAGGTTACCAGGTCGTACACCATTTCAGGCGACAGATGCATATGGCTGCGGCCAAAATTATCCCGGTCCATAAAAGAAGGGTGTGCGCCAATGGCTATACCTGCCTCCAGCGCCGCTTCTACCAACTCATGCATGGTGTGCGGATCACCCGCATGGAACCCGCAGGCTATATTAATGGAACTGACGTACGGAAATAAAGCAAGGTCTTTTGTTATATCATAAGGCCAGAGATGGGTGCTTTCCCCCATATCACAGTTAATATCAATTTCTAACATACTAATTGGTTCAGGTGATCGTGACAGGCCCGCTGAATAATACTCAGCTCATGCTCCTGTGAAAATAACAATTGCTCCGCAGTTGGCATGTCCACCATACTGAAATGAATGCTGTCGCTGGGCCTTAACTGCGCCAGTTTGGGCAGTTGGGAAGAGATGACATGGCCGATGCGGGGGTAACCGCCCGTCGTCTGGTGATCGGCCATCAGCAGGATCAGTTGTCCATCCGGCAACAACTGTATCGTACCAAAACTCACACCGGTAGAGACCAGCTCAGCAGGATGTTGCTGTTGTAAGGCCACCCCGCGCAACTGGTAGCCCATGCGATCGGAAAAGGGATGGATAATAAAATTATTGTCCAGCATTTCACGCTGGGAAGTATGGGTTAACTGGGTCCATTCATTGCCAATGGTAAATAATATCTCATGGGGCAGTTGATACGTTTTGCCGGTATCCACCCGCCAGTTCAGGGGCTGGTATTCCCGGCTTTCTTTCAGCAGCCCGGCAAAA
This sequence comes from Paraflavitalea devenefica, assembly GCF_011759375.1. Lineage (NCBI taxonomy): Bacteria > Pseudomonadati > Bacteroidota > Chitinophagia > Chitinophagales > Chitinophagaceae > Paraflavitalea > Paraflavitalea devenefica. Next base: position 180,967 of record NZ_JAARML010000006.1, read on the forward strand.
TAAATACTGTTCTCCTTAAAAGGCACTTCATCGCCTTTTTCCAGCCTGCGCCCCTGGTAACCGCCGGCGCCGGCCTTCAGGTTGGTGCTGTAGCTGTTCAGCCAACGGGGCACGCAAAAACCACCATGAACAGCCAGGTAACAACGGCTGCCATACTGCCATTTGGGAAAATGCAGGAGGGTATTCCTGCGCACCACAATCGGCCGCCAGGTACTCACCGGCTCATTATCATTCAGCGTAGGCGTAAAATCGGCCCCGGTAATGCTGATCAGGGCATTCTGTTCAAACAACAACTGGGCGCCGGGAAAATGGATCTCCATCACGGCTTCCCCTGGCTCATTGCCTACCAGCATATTGGCTACGCGGGCGGCGTAACTGTCCATAACTCCCCCGGGATTGATACCCCAGCTACTGTAACCATACCGGCCCATATCCTGGATGGTATCCAGCAGTCCGGGTTTGATAATTGATAATGACATAGACTGCGTCGGGTTTATAGTTCATAAAACTCCACTTCGTCACCAGCCTTTAAGAGTACGGGATTTTTAGACTGAGCGTTGAACAATTGCAGCGGTGTACGGCCGATAATATTCCATCCTCCCGGGCAGGCAAAGGGGTAAATGCCTGTTTGTGAGCCTGCTATGCCCACACTGCCTGGCGCTACCATCACTGGTTTTTCTTTGCGGGGCAGGGCTATCAGTTCATCTACTTCGGCCAAATAGGAAAATCCCGGCAGGAAACCGATCATATACACCCGGTACACCCTGGCAGTATGCAGCCGCACCACTTCTTCCGGGGTCAGTTGCTTTTGCCGGGCCAGGGACTCCAGGTCCCCGCCGTTTTCTGCGCCATAATAAACAGGGATACGGTGTTTTACCGGGGTGCTGGTTGCCGAAGCGGCTGATTGGCGGTAAGCAACAGCCACCCTTTCCCGCACCCATTCAAATACCGTACGGGGAGGCCGGTAATGGCTTTTAATGAGTACAGGATCATACAAAATGGTAAGTGAGGAATAAGCGGTGATAATGTCTTTCAGGCCTTCGAAGCTATTTTGTTGCAGCCAGTCCTGCATAGCCAGCACCTTTCCGTTCAGCGTTTCGCTGAGCCGGTTACCGAGGTCAATGGTAACGGCCCCATCTCCCATGGGGTATATGTCGGGTAATTGATTCACGAGCAGGCGGCAGGATCAGCCATCGGCTAAAGATATTGATTCTTACCATAAAACCTGACAGGTTTATTCAGCCTGCGGTATTAAGTGCCGCCAGCCGGCAAAACCTGTCAGGTTTTACCCATCAGGTTAAATCTTGTTTAACATTCGTCATTGCCACTGATTTTCTTTATTTTATACAGGTCGTGGCTGGCATCAATTTGTTGATTTCATGCTTATACACTAAACTTGCACGCCAACAGGCCTATTTTAAACCGTTCAAACAACGTATGGCGAAGAATTTATTGATCGTAGAGTCCCCTGCAAAAGCGAAGACTATCGAGAAGATCCTGGGCAAAGATTTCGAGGTGAAAAGTTGCTATGGTCATATCCGTGATCTGGAAAAAGATGAGATGGGTATTGATGTAAAGAACAATTATCAACCCCGTTATATAGTACCGGAAGAGAAGGAAAGAGTGGTAAAGGAATTAAGAACGCTGGCCAAAAAATCTGAAGAAGTGTGGCTGGCAACGGATGAGGACCGCGAAGGAGAAGCCATTAGCTGGCATTTATGCGAGGTACTGGGATTAGACCCCTCTACTACCAAACGCATTGTTTTTCATGAAATTACAAAGCCCGCCATCATTAAAGCGGTCGATTCTCCCCGCACGGTGGACATGAACCTGGTGAATGCCCAGCAGGCCCGCCGGATACTGGACCGCATTGTGGGTTTTGAACTGAGCCCTGTGCTCTGGCGCAAAATGAGCATGAAGAACAACCTCAGCGCCGGCCGGGTGCAGAGTGTGGCTGTTCGCCTCATTGCCGAGCGGGAAAGGGAGATCAACGCCTTCGTAGCTGTCAGCTCCTTTAAAATAGAAGCCCTGTTCACCGCCAAAGATACCACCGGCAAACAGGTGACCTTCGGCGCAGAAGGCAAAAAATTCAACCAGGCCGAAGACGCTGAAAAGTTCCTGCAAAGCTGTATTGGCGCCAATTATACCGTAACGGATATCCAGGTAAAACCGGGCAAGAAGTCCCCTTCTGCTCCTTTTACCACTTCTACCCTGCAGCAGGAAGCCTCCCGCAAATTCGGTTATTCTGTGAGCCGCACCATGCTGCTGGCGCAAAAGCTGTATGAAAGCGGTTATATATCTTATATGCGTACCGACAGTGTGAACCTGAGCGATACAGCCATGGATGGTATCCGCAACCAGGTCACCAATCAGTATGGCGATCGCTACTACCAGCCACGCAAGTATAAGAACAAGAACGAATCGGCACAGGAAGCGCATGAGGCTATCCGTCCTACCTACATGGAGAATGCCACCGTAGATGATCCGGATACCAAAAGGCTGTATGAGCTCATCTGGAAGCGTACCATGGCCAGCCAGATGGCAGATGCCGAACTGGAAAAGACCATTGCCAAAATACAGGTATCCACCAATAAAGAAGAACTAACGGCCAGCGGCGAGGTGCTCAAATTTGAAGGGTTCCTGAAAGTATACCGCGAAGACCGGGATGATGAAGACATTACCGAAGATGAGCAGGCAGAAGGGATGCTGCCACCACTCAGCGTGCAGCAACAATTGCCATTGCGGGAAATGAAAGCCATTGAACGCTTCAGCAGGCCCCTGCCCCGCTATACGGAAGCTTCCCTGGTAAAGAAACTGGAAGAGCTGGGTATTGGCCGGCCTTCTACTTACGCACCTACCATCTCTACCATCCAGAAAAGAGGCTACGTAGAGAAAAGGGATAAAGAAGGCATACGCCGCGATTTCCGCGTATTCCGCCTGGCCGATAACGCCATCACCAAGATCACAGAACAGGAAAATACCGGCGCCGAAAAGTCGAAACTGTTCCCCACCGATCTCGGACTGGTGGTGACAGACTTCCTGAAGCAGTATTTTGATGATATCATGGATTACGGTTTCACTGCCCGCGTAGAAGAGGAATTTGACGAGGTGGCTGCAGGCAAGATCAAGTGGAACACGATGATCGATGATTTTTATATCCCCTTCAAAAAGGATGTAGAGAATACCATTGAGAATGCCGAACGCATCAAGGGCGAACGTGAGCTGGGTGTAGACGCAGAAAGCGGCAAAAAGATAGTAGCCCGTATGGGACGTTATGGCCCCATGGTGCAGATAGGCGATGTGAATGATGAGGAGAAACCCCGTTTTGCCGCCCTGAAGAAAGAGCAGAGCATAGAGACCATCACCCTGGATGAAGCGCTGCAACTGTTCCAGCTCCCCCGCACACTGGGCGAGTACGATGGGCAGGAAGTGGCGGTAAACATAGGCCGGTTTGGCCCCTATGTAAAGCTGGGTGAGCAATTCATTTCCATTCCCCGCGGTGAAGACCCGCTGGAAGTAACGCTGGACAGGGCCATAGCGCTCATCAACGAAAAGCAGAAGGCTGACGCTCCCATCAGCACGTATGAGAACAAGCCCGTTACCAAAGGTAAAGGCCGCTTTGGCCCCTTTATCAAGTGGAACGACATGTTTATCAATGTGCCCCGCCGTTATAACTTTGATGCGCTGAGCGCTTCGGACATCAAAGAGCTCATCGACGCCAAGGTAGCCAAGGAAGCCAACCGTTACATCCAGCACTGGCCCGAAGAAAAAATTGCTATTGAAAATGGCCGCTGGGGTCCCTTCATCCGTTTCGGCAAGAAAATGCTGAAGCTGGGTAAGAAAGCAGACGATACCAAATACACCGCAGAAGATATGGCAACAGTAAGCCTGGACGAAGTGAAAAAGATCATTGAGACCCAGGTACCTAATGCATTTGCCAAAAAGACCAAGGCTGCCCCGGCTAAGAAAGCGGCCGCTAAAAAAACAGCCACTAAAAAGGCTGCGCCGAAGAAGAAATAGGAAAACCGTTCCGGGTGTAAGGTTTGGAGTTTCGGGTTCTTCCAATGCCAGCGACTGCTGAAAAGTACCAGCCTGTTACCGTTTACTTTCGTTTTTTAAGTTGCGGAGCAACTCCAAACCCGGAACACGAAACACGGAACCATTATGCTCGTTCTGAAATATCATCTTACCGAAGAAGAGTATTTTGATTATAATTACTACACGGCCTGGGCTTCGCCCGACAAAAAAGGCTATCGTATCCGCTATTACGGGCGGGTATTCCTTTTGTATGCGGCAGTAGCGGTCCTGTTCATTATCAGCAACCACAGTCAGCAAATGACCGTGGACTTTATCATCTTTGGCGCCATTGCCATCGCCTACTTCCTGCTGGTGCCCTGGCTCATCAAAAAATCCATCAACAGGCGGGTGAAGGACATTCTGCGACAGCCGGAAAACCAGCATGTACTGGGCGAAGCAGAGGTGGTACTGACGGATACCGGTATCATTGATAAGGATGCCGCATCAGAATCCAGGTACTCCTGGGATGCCATCGTACGCAAGGCGGAAACACCTTTCTGTTACTACTTATATACGAACTCCCATCATGCCATCGTTATACCAAAGCGGGCCGTTCGCAATGCCCAGGAAAAACAGGAGCTGGAACGGTTATTGAATCAGCACCTTTCACTGACCTCCGAATTCAGTGAAGAGGAATAACTTTGTAAGTAAGTAAGGCAGTGAGTCAAAGAAGCTCTTACCATTCACCACTCGCCGCTTTGTGGATTTGTGGAAAACATTTTTATTCATAATATACCAGTTTACCCGAAATTGACCGTCATATCACCTGTGCGTTAGTTATGAAGCTGTAAACCATGGAAGAAAACAAAGAAATATCGGCACTCTTTCACCTGTTGGACGACCCCGACACCGAAGTATATAATGTAGTATCCACCCGCATTATTGACTATGGCAAAGGGATCATCCCCAACCTGGAAAACCTGTGGGAGAATACCATCAGTGAAGAAGTGCAGGAAAGGATTGAAGTGCTCATCCATCGCCTTCACCTCCGTGATCTTTCTGAAGAAGTGGTACAATGGAATAAAAATACGCACCAGGACCTCCTCACCGGCGCTTTACTGGTATCCCGTTTTCAATATCCTGAACTGGCGACCGCCCCGGTATACCAGGAAGTGGAGAAACTGCGCCGCAACATCTGGCTGGAGCTGAATAATTACCTCACGCCGCTGGAGCAGGTCAATGTGCTCACCAGCATCCTGTACAACTATTACAGCTTGCGGGGCGCAGAAGTAGGTTATCAGCACCCGGAAGAATTCCTCATCAACAAACAACTGGAAACCAAAAGAGGCAATGCGATTGCCAATGGTATCCTTTACCTGATACTGAGTGAACTGCTGGATGTGCCGGTACGGGCCATCAACATTCCGCGGCAGTTTGTACTGGCTTACTTTAAGTCCGACTACGACTTCAACCGCCATACAGAAGATACCATGTACAAGGCGGAATTCTTTATAGACCCTATGAGTGGGCAGGTATTTACCCACAAAGACGTAGAGAACTATTTCAAGCGCATCAGTGTACCTCCGGTACCCTCCTACTTTAAACCCCTCTCCAACAAACGCATCATACAATCCCTGCTGGAAGAATTCAGCAAATGCTTTGACACCGACAAAACCCGTTATAAGCAACAGGAGCTGATAGCGCTGTCCGAAATGATCGTGGACCAGCCCGACGACGACCAGCCGGAAGGTGATGTCCCCCCTCCTCCCGCCGGAAACGAATAACTTTTTTTCTTGCTTAACGCTCTTCGAGGCTTTTAGCCTCGAAGCTCTATTACGGGGCTTTTAGCCCCAAAGCCCCTCTTCCCCGTAAACACATTGACGATTCATTAACCCCACAGCTTTGAAGCAGGTATTGTATTTGCAATGCTGTGGGCAATGATCAACGCATAGCCATTTCACTAACCAAATCATAAAGCATGAAAGCCAATATTGGTCTTACCGAAAAAAATGCACAGCAGATTGCCGCCGCACTCAACAAGCTTCTGGCCGATGAACACATCCTCTATGCCAAAACCCACAACTACCATTGGAACTATGTAGGCGATAACTTCATGGAGATGCACAAATTCTATGAAGGACAGTATGAGGAACTGGCTGAAATGATTGATGAGGTAGCGGAACGTATCCGCCACATCGGCCACTTTGCCGAAGGACGTTTAAAAGAATACCTCAAGCTGACCGACCTCGAAGAACCGGCCCCTACCCCCGATCAGCAAAAACAGGTACGCAACCTGCTCGATGATCATGAAACCGTAACACGCTGGTTGCGCCAGCAGGTGGATATTATGCAGGACAAGCTGAAAGACGCCGGCACTGCCGACTTCCTCACCGGCCTCATGGAAAAGCATGAGAAAATGGCCTGGATGCTGCGCTCCTATTTGAAATAAGCAATCCCCCAACGATACATAAGGCGGGCTGTACGCTTTTCAGGCGAATGGCCCGCCTTATCTATTTATATTCATTCATGAAACCCCAGGGCCTTCATTACATCGGCTTTATATTGCCGGCCGATGGGCAATTCCTGGTCGCCTATTTCAATAAAGGCGGCATTAAAGGACCTGATCTTATTAAGAGCAATAATATAAGAGCGGTGAATGCGGAGGAAACTTTCATCAGGCAGTTTCTCCTCCAGGTAAGTAATACGCTGATAAGTAACAATATCTTTTTCGGTGGTTTTTACTTTCACATAATCCTTCAGGCTTTCGATATACAGGATATCCTTCAGGAACACTTTTACCATCTTCTTACCGGCTTTCAGGTAAATAAAAGTATCCTGCGAAATACCATTGATGGCCGGAGCTATCATTGGCGGCAAGGGTACTTCTTCGGCTGCGTGCGCAGCATGATATTTATTGATCGCCACGAGGAAACGTTCAAAAGGAATGGGCTTTACCAGATAGTCCAGCACATTCAGGTCAAAACCTTCCACGGCATAATCACGAAAGGCCGTGGTAATGATCACCTTCGGGCGCCTCTGGAGGGTTTTGAGAAAATCAATGCCCGTGAGCCGGGGCATCTGGATATCCAGCAACAGGAGGTCTATCTTTTGCTTCTGTAAATACGATAAGGCTTCAATGGCATTGCTGCACTTGCCGGCCAGCCATAAAGAGTCCAACTGGCTGATATATTGTTCCAGTACCTCCGCCGCGAGGGGTTCATCATCAACGATCAGGCATTTGATCTTGTTCTTTTCCATCAGGTCAGGATAGCTTTATTTTCAGGTCCACACTATAGCGGCCCGGCTCTTTATTGATCACCAGTTCATGATTATATTCATACATCAGGTTCAGGCGGCGTGTTACGTTTTGTAACCCGATGCCATTTTTATCCCCATCGCCGGAAGTGGGCGGCAGTGGTTCGTTATAGCTGTTTTCCACCTTTACGCTCAGCCAGTCATGCTTCACCTTGATATCAATCGTGACCCACACATTACCGGTCTCCTCGCTTATGCCATGCTTGAATGCATTCTCCACAAAGGGGATCAGCAATAGTGGGGCTATGCTTACCTGCCCGGTCTCGCCCGATACATTGAGCGATACGTCCAGCCGGTTGCCATAGCGCAATTGTTCCAGTTCAATATAATTTTTAATGTGCCTGATCTCCTGCTGCAGGGAAGTAAGGTCCGACCGGGAATCGTACAGCATATAGCTCATTAATTCCGACAACTTCAATACCACGGCAGGGGCTGTGGGCGAGGCCTGCAGCGTAAGGGCATACAGGTTATTGAGCGTATTGAATAAAAAATGCGGATGCACCTGTGCTTTGAGGAAATTCAGTTCGGCATTTAGCTTCTCCTGCGCTGTCTTTTGCTGCTGCTGTTCCTGCCTGAACCACTGCTGCAATATTTTAATGACCAGTGTAAATAACAATACGGGGCTCAGGAACCACAACATGCCTTTAAACAGCATGTACCATACAAATACAGGTTCGGGATAGGTAGTGGCGGGAAAGAATACCGGCTCAAACCATTTCTCAATAATAGTGCGGCTGATGACCGAACTTATAAACAACAATACCATAGAAGCCAGTGTGTAAGCAGCATATTGGCGCTTTGCAAATAAGCGGGGGTACAATACATACATATTTACATACGCTACCAGCATGGCCCAGGGTAGCTGCTGCAATTCATAAAGGAAATACTCAACCATTTCATCATCGCCGGTATGTACGCCTGTGTACACCAACAGGTAGCCCACCCAAAAAAGCAGGTGCGTAAGCCGCCGGTTATTGCCAATATAAAAGCTTTTCGCTTTATCACTCATGTACACTCATTTATTGCCATACCATCCTATACTGCCCCCAAATTAGGCATAAGCGCTTTATATCATTTATTTTTTTAGACCAACGACGATTTACCCAATGCTTTCAACTCCTTTCCCGCGGCAAGGCAGGAATTATGCGAAAGAAAGCATTATCCCGTTGCCGGCCTGCAGTTGGACGAGATAACTAAAAATGAGGCAACTAATAAGGTTCATTTGCATTGAAGCAAATTAAAAATACCGTGCATTATTTACTGCCGATCGCTAACAAACCCCTTATCCTCCTCCTTTGCCTGCTCATTGCCAGCCTCCTCGCAGGGTATCAACAGGCATTCACCCAGGGCCAGGGGCGTCCGCAGGTAATTGATAGGGCTGCCACCCGCCTGAAAGATGACACCCTAAAGACCGTCACTGTAACGGGCCGGCGGCAGGCTATTGAACGAAAAGCCGACAGAACGACCGTTAACGTTGATGCCTTCATTACCAATGCCGGAAGCAATGCCTGGGAGGTGCTGGAACAATCGCCGGGCATCCAGACAACGAACGATCAGATCAGCCTGAAAGGCAAGCAAGGGGTGACCGTTTACATTGACGACAAGCCCACCTACCTGCAGGGGGACGATCTCGTCAGTTATCTTAAATCCCTGCCGGCCAGCATCCTCGATAAAATAGAGATCATGAGCAATCCTCCGGCCCATTATGACGCAGCCGGCAACGGCGGCATCATCAATATCAGGCTGAAGAAAAACCGGATAAAAGGCTTTAATGGCAATATCCTTTCTGAAAACATACAGGGCCGCTATACCCGGCTATCGCAAAGCCTCAATGTTAACCTGCGTACCAATAAGCTCAATATATACGGCAATGCGGCCTATTATAATGGTACAGGCATTTCTCATCTCAACAGTTTGCGCGTATACGCGCCGGGCAGCAATAACTCCCTGCACAGTTTTACGCAAAGCGGCTTTGCCAAAGTGCGCAACAACCGCATTTTGCTGAAAGCAGGCATTGACGTGTATTGTTCTCCCAAAACCACCTGGGGTCTTAGCATGAGCCATATGAACTGGGATGCTACAGAACATCGGTCCTTTAACGGCCGGCAAACCTATATCGGACTATTGGCCACCGATACGTTGACCCAGGTGGACAATGCAAATCAGTCGGCCACGGTGAACAATAGTATTACCCTCAACTTCCAACATGTTTATGACAGTGCGGGCAAACAACTGACGGCCGGTATGGATTATATCCGGTACAGCGAAGGATATGATGCACTGACTTCCACCACGGCGGCCGGTAGCGACGGACCTGTAAATTACCGGGAACAACGGAGCAACCACCAACCGTTTGTTATCGATATTTATGCTGCCAAAGCCGATTATGTGCATCCATTGAGAAAAGGCTTTAAATGGAGCATGGGTTTCAAAAGCTCCCTCACGCACGCCAACAACAGGGGCCTTTTTTCAACGGTAGTCAATGAGGTGCCACTACCTGATCTTATTGTGAGCAATCGTTTCAATTACCGGGAAAATATCAATGCGGCTTATATTAACTATGCAGCCGAATGGCAAAAGTGGGCCCTGCAGGTGGGGTGGAGAATTGAAAACACTTCCCTGCAAGGAGATCAGCGGGACTACAAAACCGCACGGGATACTTCTTTTAAAAGGAATTATACCAATATATTTCCAACGATCTACCTTTCCCGGAAGATTGGCAGAAGAGCCAATCAACAGCTTAATTTCTCTTATGGCAAAAGGATTGACCGGCCAGGCTATACCAGGCTTAGCCCCTTTGCAATCCCGCTGGACAGGTACACTTACCGGATCGGCAATCCTTACCTGCAGCCACAGCTTTCCGACAACGTTGAATTATCCTGGCTGTTCAGGAATAGTTTTACAGCCGCTCTCTTTTACAACCGGCTGAAGGATGGTATGGAAGAAACGATAGAAGTAAGGAACAATGTTTTTTACCGGCAGCCCAATAATGTAAGCCGCAAGGAGGTAATGGGATTCTCCCTGGATGGCAGCACGAACATAACCCCCTGGTGGACGATCAATCCCATCATTCAGTATACCTGGTCTCGTTTATCTGCCAGGCTCAACAATGCTGATGTGCATGTGCGGGGCGGCAACTGGCATATGGCTGCGGGTCAGCAGTTCAACCTGCCCAAAGGCTGGACCATCGAAGTGTCGCCAGACTTCAGCTCGCGGGAAGTGTATGCACAGTTTGTACAACGATCTACCTGGTATATTCATGCGGGCATCGGCAAAAAGATACTGAAGGACAATGGTACGATCAGGCTCAATGTCCGGGATATATTCTATACCCGGCGTGACTACCAGGATTTCAATAATATAAAAGACGTGACAGGGTTCAATCAACGCACCTGGGATACCCAAAGCGTTACGCTATTGCTGAGTTACCGCTTTAAGAAAGGCAACAAAGTAGCCAGGACCCAAACGGGTGAAGGAGGAGAAGAATACAGGCGACTGGGAGATCGACAGTAGTGCTTTCTGAAGAAGAATGGCAGCGTATCTTTTTACAGACGGTCTTCATACCTCCCTTTAATAAAAGAGGAGATATCATTGTAAGATATCTCCTCTTTTAATGCAACCGGTAGATTGCTTGTATTATTTACTTACAATGACAAGCTCCAGCCATCACGGTATTCGCGCTTCACAAACTGGTTGGCTTCATCAAAGTTGGTGATCTTCATATTCTTTGCATCCCACAACAGCTTCTTGCGGCCGAGGTATTTATCATCCCATCCCTTGCCTTTCGGGTTCTTCATTAAGAAGCTGCGGATGGCCAGGTTGGAGATCAGGATGCTTTCTGTAAACGGACCAGCGAAAGAGAACGGTGAGCTGGTTTCACCCTTGCCATAACCGGCAATACAGGCATTCACCCATTGTACATAGTGCCCTTCGGGTACACGCTTAATAGTTTCCTTAGGCATCGTTTTCTCTTTCATCAGCCGGGTAGGCAGTAAGCGGGGATTAGCGCCATAGCAATCAGCCATGATCTTACCCTTGGTGCCTTCAAAGATCACACCGCCATCCCAGTTGCCCATAGGCTCTTCGGGCAGCAGCTCATCAGGACGCTCAGGCAGTAAACCGCCATCATGCCAGGACACTTTAATATTACCCTTGCCATCTTTACGTGGATAAGTAAGATGTACAATGGTAGAAGGCGGACAGCTATCAGGATTAGCCGAATCATTCCACATCTCTTTCCAGATAGTAGCCACACTGCATTCTACGCTGGAAGGGAAATCAATAGGCAATATGCGGTAAACGGGGTCCATAATATGGCAGGCCATATCACCCAGTGAACCGGTACCAAAAGCCCACCATCCACGCCAGTTAAAAGGCAGGTAAGCAGGATTAAAATCAATCTGTTTGGCAGGACCGAGCCACAGATTCCAGTCCAGCTCGGAAGGAACGTCAAACTGGCCGGTAGGTGTAGGAACACCCTGGGGCCATACCGGACGGTTGGTCCAGCAATGTACGGTGTGTACTTCACCGATCATGCCGGCATCAACGATCTCCTTCATCTTACGCACACCGTCGCCGGAACCACCCTGGTTGCCCATTTGGGTAACCACCTTGTATTTTTTAGCAGCTTCTGTAAGCACACGCGCTTCATAAATATCATGCGTCATGGGTTTCTGGCAATACACATGCTTGCCCAGTTGCATAGCAGCCAGGGCCGCTACCGCATGGGTATTATCAGGAGTAGAGACTGAAACCGCATCAATATTATTCTTTTCCTTGGCCAGCATCTCCCGGAAGTCCTTATAATAATTAGCCTTGGAGAAACGCTCACGTGATTTCTTTGCCTGGCGGTCGTCTACATCGCACAAGGCTACGATATTGACATTGGGACTTTTAGCAAATGCAGTCAGATCGCTTTCACCTTTACCACCCACGCCAATGCCCGCAATATTCAGTTTATCGCTGGGCGCAATAAAGCCTTTTCCCAGCACATGACGCGGCACTATAAAGAAACCCGCAGCCGCCAGCGACGTGTTACGGATGAAATCGCGGCGCGTTGGTTTAGTCGTTTGCTTTTTCATGATGACAAACTTGATTTTTTTAATTTTAATATGAAAGATATAGCAGTGTTATAACGATTTAGCACCCAAATTAAGGAGAACGGCTGATACTTCGAAATTAAAAATGAGGGAATTTGAAAATGAAGCCAGTGAAAGTCCCATTTTCATATTATCAAATTTTACGCTGGCGCAAGTATGCAGCCAGGCTCTGTGTATGGCGTACTTGTGCCCCAGCTTATAATTCCAGCTTCCAATTCCCCCTGTACTGCCGCTTCACAAACTGGTTGGCCGGCTCAAAATTGGTCACCTTCATATTGGCGCCATCCCACAGCAGTTTCTTGCGACCGGTAAATTTCTTATTGCCTTTGCTATCAGGCTCGCTATAATAGAAACTGCGGATACCGAGATTGCCCATGAGCACGGTTTCTGTAAGCGGACCCGCCATTTCAAAAGGGGAGCTGGTATAGGCGCCATGCCCTTTTTTGCAGGCATCGGTCCATTGTGTCTGGTGGCCTTCGGTGCCCCGGGCCACGTAGGGCCGCTCTGCCTTAGGCAGTTTGGCGCCCTTGAACTTATTATCGGGCAATAGTCTTGCGTGCTCACCAAAAATGCCGGCCAGGATCTTCCCTTTCGTCCCCTCAAAGAGGATACCGCCACTATCCTCGCCAAATGCCTCATCAGCCCCTAATTCTTCCGGCCGGCGGGGCATAATACCGCCATCATACCAGATCATTTCCACCGGCACCATCTTGCCACGGGCTGGGAACATAATATGTGATTTGGAAGAGGGAGGGTAACTATCAGTATTAAATGCTTCCTGGAAAAATCCTGTCCATACACGGGTTACACTCGACTCTACTGAAACAGGGTATTGAAGTCTCAAAGCCCGGTAAGGCACATCAATAAAATGGCAACCCATATCGCCCAGGGAACCCGTTCCGAAATCTACCCACCCTCTCCAGATAGCAGGAATATAGGCAGGGTTGAATTCACGGAAGGGTGCCGTACCCAGCCAGAGCTCCCAATCCACTTCCGCAGGAACGGCAAACTGTCCTTTAGGCGTAGGAATACCCTGCGGCCAGGTGGGCCGGTTGGTCCATACATGCACCGTGTGCACATCGCCAATAACGCCCTGTTGTACCCAGGCTTCTACATTACGCGTGCCATCACTGCTGCTGCCCTGGTTGCCCATCTGCGTAACGACTTTGTATTTCTGCGCTGCCTGCGTTAAAATACGGGCCTCATAAATATCATGCGTAAGTGGTTTCTCTACATATACATGTTTGCCCAGTTGCATACAGGGAAGCGCCATTATCGCGTGCATGTGGTCTGGTGTACTGATCATCACCGCATCAATCGTTTTCCCTTCTTTGTCCAGCATCTCCCGGAAATCACGGTAATAAGAAGCCTTAGGATGCTTTTTGCGGGAATCTGCCGCCTGCCGGTCATCCACATCACACAGGCTCACGATATTTTCTGCCCCATTATTATAAGCCAGTTCAATATTGACAATACCCTTCCCCCCTGCCCCAATGGCGGCAATATTCAGTTTATCACTGGGTGCTTTATAACCCCTGCCCAATACATGACGGGGCACAATAAAAAAACCGGCAGCAGCCAGTGAAGTATTACGGATAAATTTTCGGCGGGACGATGATTGGTTACTTTTCATATTGCAATAAAATGGTTGAGTGGTATAAGATAGCTTATTTGTTATTTTTGAATAAACATATTCATCAATGACCATTTCCTGGGATGACTTTGAAAAGGTTGACATCCGCGTCGGAACAATTCTGGAAGTTACCGATTTTCCAAAAGCCAAAAAGCCTGCGTACCAAATTACTATTGATTTCGGTGAATTGGGGATTAAAAAATCATCAGCACAGATCGTTGCCCTGTATACCAAAGATGAATTACCGGGCAAACAGGTTGTAGCCATCGTAAATTTTCCGCCCAAACAAATTGCTAATTTCTTCAGTGAATGCCTCGTACTGGGTGTTTATACTGATAAAAAAGACGTAGTTTTATTGCAACCTGAAAGGAAAGTTGACAACGGGTGGAAAATAGGATGAATCATTTCATTACATATTATCAATCGCCTGTGGGATTGCTACGCATTTCCGGTACGGATCAATACGTCAGTGAAGTGCATTTCATGAAGGAGGAAGAAGCAGCTACAGCGCCACCCCCTACCCCCGACCTACCGCCAATGGCCATACAGGCTACCGAACAGCTTATACAATACTTTCATGGCGACCGCCGCGTATTTGAATTGCCCCTTTTCCAAACAGGTACCGATTTCCAGGAAAAAGTGTGGAATGAGCTCATGAACATCCCTTTTGGCAAAACCATCAGCTACCTGGAACTCTCCCGCCGGCTGGGCGATCCCAAATCAATTCGCGCAGCGGGCACTGCCAATGGGAAAAACAACATTGCCATCATCGTACCCTGTCACCGGGTAATAGGCGCCAAAGGGGAACTGGTAGGTTATGGCGGCGGGCTGGCACGGAAAAAATGGCTGTTGACTCATGAAAATAAAGTGGCCCATGGCGTACAAACGCTGTTTTGAGGTCAGCAATCTCAGGCTGAGGCAAGAAATTTGCAACACAAACGTTTGCGATATAACTTTCCACAAAATCATATATGCCATTTAAAGCACTTTGGGTTACAGAAACTGCCGACGGGAAATTTGAACGGAACATTGTAGAACGGGTTATTGACGACCTGCCACAGGGTGAGGTTGTCATCAGGGTATTGTATTCTGCACTTAATTACAAGGATGCTTTATCAGCCACCGGTAACAAAGGCATCACCCGTAAATATCCGCATACACCTGGCATTGATGCTGCAGGGATCGTAGAGATCAGCCGCAATGAACAATTTGCTACCGGCGATGAAGTCATCATCACCGGGAACGACCTGGGCATGAACACCTGCGGAGGTTTCGGTGAATTCATCCGCGTGCCGGCTGCCTGGGTAGTGCGCAAGCCCGAAGGATATACCCTGAAAGAATGCATGATCCTGGGAACGGCCGGTGTTACCGCCGCCCTTGCCCTGCATAAAATGGAATTGCTGGGCCTCCATCCCGACCAGGGCCCCATCGTAGTAACAGGCTCCACCGGTGGTGTGGGCAGCATAGCGGTATCCCTGTTGGCGAAATCAGGTTATGAGGTCATTGCGGTGACCGGTAAAAACCATGCCCATGAATACCTGCAACACCTGGGCGCCCATAAAATAGAAACCCGTGAATTTGTCAATGATACCTCCGGCAAAGCGCTCCTGCGCCCGCAATGGGCAGGCGCCATTGATACCGTTGGCGGCAACACCCTGCTCACCTTGCTCAAAGGCTGCAAGCCCGAAGGCGCGGTAGTAAGTACCGGGCTCGTTTCCTCTCCCAAACTGGAGGCTACTGTATATCCCTTCATCCTCAATGGGGTCAGTCTGCTCGGTGTAGGCTCGGCAGAAACACCCATGACCACGCGGTTACTGATATGGGATAAGTTCAAAGACACCTGGAACATCAGGGACAAGCTCAATGCCATCGCCAAAGAAGTTACGCTGGAGGAATTAAACCTCACTTATATTGATTCGATCCTGCAAGGAAAGATCATGGGCAGGATCGTTATAAAAATCGCCGAGAAATAATATGAACCTGCTGCAATGGAAAGTGGTCCGGCTGATCCCGGAGGCTAAAGACACCATTAGCTATGTGCTGGAGGAAATAAGCGGCCAACCGGTGGTATATGAAGCAGGGCAGTTCCTCACTTTCCTCTTCAATTACCACGGTCAGGAAATAAGACGCTCCTACTCCATGGGCTCCGCACCAGGCATTGATACGCAGGTCTTCATCACCGTGAAGAAAAAAGAGAATGGTTCTATTTCCCGTTACATACTGGAACACTGGCATGAAGGCACTGTCATCCTCAGCCTCCCTGCTTCGGGCAGGTTTACCCTGGCCACTGATCCATCACATAAGCGGCAAGTATGCTTCATTGCTGCAGGCAGTGGCATAGTCCCTGTATTTGCCTTGCTGAAGAAACTACTGCAGGAAGAACCGCATAGCCAGGCCCTGCTCCTGTACCAGAACCACGATGAAAACAACATCATCTACCATGCTGCCATACAACAACTGGCAGAGCAATACCCCGCCCGCTTCTCCCGTATTGACTTATTAAGCCACCCTATACTACATGACTTACCCCATCAAAGATTAAACAACGGCCTCCTCGAAGCGATCGTAACGCGAAACACCAAACCCGAAACCAGGAATACTTTTTACTACACCTGTGGCCCCGCCTCTTTTATGCGCATGGTACAATTCACCCTGCGGGTAATGGGGGTAGATGAATCACGCCTCCGTAAAGAGAACTTTACTGTGGACACCGTACCACCACCCGCCTTTACCATCGACCCGGCCCCACGCAACGTGCAGGTAAAGCAAGGCGAACGGCTATACCAATTCACCGTCTCCTATCCCGATACCATATTACAGGCAGCCCTTAACCACCATATCAAGCTACCCTATAGCTGCCGGGGCGGGCGCTGTTCCACCTGCACGGCCCGTTGCCTCAGTGGCACCGTAAAGATGAACATCAATGAAGTTTTGACGGAACAAGACCTGCAGAACGGCCTCGTTCTCACCTGTGTAGGGTATGCATTGACTGATTTGGTACTGGAGCTGTAGCTAAAGCTGCCCCTAGTAAGTTCTCGTTGCCTTGTTGCCTCAATGCCTCGTTGCCTTTATGCCTTTTCCCAAACAAAAAAGCATCGTCATGCGTTATACAAGGGATTACCGCATTGAGCAATGAGTCCCGGGTCCGCTTTTTGCAGTTTGGATTACTTTTGACCTTCAAAATGGAATTATTTTATGGACGGACATCAAAAAAAAGTGGTTGTCATCGGAGGAGGCTTTGCCGGTGTTAACCTCATCAAAAGCCTCGCAAAAGACCAACGTTTTCACATCACCCTGGTAGACAAGAATAATTACAACTTCTTTCCTCCCCTCATCTACCAGGTCTCTGCAGGCTTCCTCGAACCATCCAACATCAGCTATCCGTTTCGTAAGTTGTACCACCACAAAAAGAACATCACCTTCCGTATGGGCGAATTCCTGAAGGTGATTCCTGAACAAAATAAAGTGGAGCTATCCACCGGGGAGTTATACTATGATTACCTCATTTTTGCCACCGGCACACAAAGCAATTTCTTCGGCATAGAGAATGTCATGAACAAAGCTGTGCCGATGAAGACCATCAATGATGCCATAGAACTACGCAACTACATATTACAGACCGTAGAAAAAGCTACCGTTACCACCGATCCTGCAGAACGAAAGAAGCTGCTCACCATGGTAGTAGCAGGGGCTGGTCCCAGTGGCGTGGAAATATCCGGCATACTGGCCGAAATGAAAAATGGCATCTACCGGAAAGACTATCCGGAACTGATCGGTCAGCCGGGCGGCATCTACCTCATAGATGCAGGAACCAAAGTATTAGGCCCCATGAGTGAGCAATCGCAGGCATACTCCCATAAGTCCCTGCAGGGAATGGGTATTAAAATACTGTTGGGCAAATCCGTAAAGGATTACGTAGACGACAATGTGATCCTGGCCGATGGGGAGAAGATCCCCACCAAAACCCTCATCTGGACGGCGGGTGTTATTGCCACAGAACTACCGGGTTTACCCACAGAAAGCATTGGCCGCGGAAGAAGAGTGCTCGTAGATGCGTACAATAAAGTGCAAAGCACAGAGAACATCTATGCCATTGGCGATATCAGCCTGCAAACCACCGATCCGGCTTTCCCCAACGGTCACCCTCAGTTGGCACAGGTAGCCATACAACAGGGACAGAACCTGGCCCGCAACCTGAAACACATAGCAGACAACAAACCATTAAAGAACTTTAGCTATTACGATAAAGGTACCATGGCCATCATTGGAAAAAGTAAAGCCGTGGCAGATATTGGCAAACTACACTTCAAAGGTGTTTTTGCCGCATTGATCTGGGGCTTCGTCCATATATGGTCACTCATCAATTACCGCAATAAACTCAAAACCTTCTTCAACTGGCTCTTTGCCTGGTTTACCAAAGACGTAGCCATGCGCTTCATCTTCCGGCCCGGCAGGAAACTATAGATCCCTTACCCCCTGCAACGGTCATAAGCGTTCTGTTGTCACCTACTAAAACGCTTATGAAAAAATATTTATTACTCTTGCTGATACCGGCATTGCTGGTAACGGGCCCTGCCTGCAGGAAAAATAAAAAGGAGTTAACATCCGCCATCCTCACCGGCAATGATCCCAGGTATTGTGGCTGCTGTGGTGGGATAATGGTCACATTTACCAACAATCCGGTACCTATGGCAGCAGAGTTCAAATTATTCCGTGGTAATTTATCAAACTATCTTGGCAGCAATCCTACTTTCCCTATATATGTTGAGATAGAGTGGCATGCTGATCCCGACAAATGCGCTAATCAGGAATTTATCATCATTACTAAGCTCATCAAAAAATAGTTACCACCTGGATTACTTTATTTATTGTAAGGCCTTGATCTTACTGATCGTCTCATTGACATACACATCCTGCTTGTCCTTATCATACCCTTTCGACACATACCTGATAATACCCGCTTTATCAACAATCACTTCAAAAGGAAAATTCTTGATCCCGAGCTTACGGGTAAACAGGGCGGCACTATCATAATACTGTTTTTCTGTAGCAGATCTCCGCTTATAAAAATCATCCACCTTATCTATCTTGCCATTATCCACATATACAATTTCAAAGTCTTGCTTATCGGTCATAGCAGCTATTCGCTGCAGGGCAGGATGCTTCATCCGGCAGGGCGGGCACCGGTCAAAATAAAACTCTAATAGATATACTTTACCTTTGGGAAATGGGTTTCCTGCATAAGCAGTATCCGGCTGCAGCCTGGTCCCTGTAAGGAACTCATCAATTGATTTTCCTACCAGTGCAGACTTTCCCCCACTCTCCGATGACGATACCAGCCGGGGATAAATAAAACTTAAGTTCACATATCCGAAAGCAATAATGAGCAACGGAACAATAACCCTGCCTACCCGGCCGATCTTTGCCCAATAATAACCAGACAAGAGGCCCGTAACTATAAAACTGTTGGCAGGTAACCGGTAGTAAAGATCATTCTTGCTAAATGGGTACAGGAAATAAATGATTAAAAACAACATAAACAACAAGGCCAGCAGGAACCCGAAGTCATCCTTAAAAAAGCGGAACAGCACCACACCCCACAGGAAGGCCAGCAAAAACTTGATCAGCATACTCCAGAAAAGTGAATCGAAAATATAAGAATAGCCTGCAGCCATAAATACCGCCACGTCTATTACAATAATGAGCGGGATACTGAGATATGATTTCACCACAATCAGGTTAAGGTTTAATGATGTCCTAAAAATACGTAAACAATC
Organism: Paraflavitalea devenefica; assembly: GCF_011759375.1. Lineage (NCBI taxonomy): Bacteria > Pseudomonadati > Bacteroidota > Chitinophagia > Chitinophagales > Chitinophagaceae > Paraflavitalea > Paraflavitalea devenefica. The sequence goes on from NZ_JAARML010000006.1 coordinate 200,808, forward strand.
CGGCACCGGGAATGTTACTTTATGGTTACCATGCTTTACGCATCGTTCATCAACAAAACACATTACCATGGAAACGCAAACATCAACAAAGCCAACTGCGGAAAAGGAACTATTTATTAAAATGGTCATTTCCAACTGGGAACTGCAAAATGCCCGCGTCAATAAGCTCATCAGCAAGCTGACAGACGAACAATTGTCCACGCCTACCGCACCGGACAGGAATACCGGCGTCTGGATCCTGGGGCACCTCATCGCCGTTAATGATGGCATGATCCCTTTACTGGGCCTGGGTGAAAAGCTGTATCCCGAACTGGAAGCCCCTTTCATTGGAGAAGCCAACAAGCCCGGCGTGGCCGTTCCTCCGCTGGCAGAACTGAAGCAAAAATGGGAACAGCTCAATGCAAAACTGACACAGTACTTCACCGCCCTGCCTGCCGAAGAATGGTTTACCCGCCACAACTCCATTTCACCGGAAGACTTTGCCAAAGAACCCCACAGGAATAAACTGAACATCCTTATCAACAGGACCAATCACCAGTCGTACCACCTGGGACAACTGGTTTACCTCGATAAAAAACAGTAAACATTAATCATTCGCCTGATTATCCTTTTTGGCCCGGCAGCGGCAGCAGCCGGGCTTTTGTATTTGCCCCATAGAGCTATCGCTTTGTAGAACAAATCGTCAAAAGTGCTTCCTGCCCCAGAGGGGCTACCGCTTTGTAGAAACACGTAGCAAAGGTGCATTTTGCCCAGAGGGGCTACCCTCAACACATGCACAAAAAGCATATCCATATAATTCCACGACGCCAAAGCCATATTTCTATAAAAATCTATCTCCTGCCTCATCATTCCTCCCCCACATGCCTTATTTTTAGAAAAACAGGCTGCTTATGAGTGAATCCGTTACCGCGCTGAAAAAAGCAATACGTCCTATCCACCTCTGGGCCATCGCGGTGGGACTGGTCATCTCCGGCGAGTATTTTGGCTGGAACTATGGATGGGGAGTAGCTGGTACGGTGGGCTTTCTCATCGCTACCCTCGTCATCACTGTCCTGTACATCACCTTCATCTTCAGCTTTACCGAACTTACCACCTCCATCCCCCATGCAGGCGGACCTTTTGCTTATTCCTATAAAGCATTGGGGCCATTGGGCGCCCTGGTAGCCGGCTATGCTACGCTGGCCGAATTCCTGCTGGCTACACCCGCCATCGCTTTCGCCTTGGGCAACTATGTCCATTTTCTATACCCTTCCCTCCCGGTGCTGTGGACAGCCATCGGCTGTTATATCATATTTACCGGCATCAACCTGCTGGGCATTAAAGAATCGGCGGTATTCACGCTCATCATGACCTTACTGGCCGTAGTAGAACTGCTCATCTACATGGGCATTGTAGCGCCCTCCTTTACGGCCGCTAATTTTTTCCGCAACTCCATGCCGGCCGGATGGGGTGGCGTATTTGCTGCACTGCCTTTTGCCATGTGGTTATACGTATGCATTGAAGGCGTGGCCATGGTGGCGGAAGAAGTAAAAAATCCGGCTAAGACCATTCCTGCCGGCTACATCTCCGGTATTCTTACCCTCATGCTGCTGGCCCTCGGTGTGATGATCTTAACGGGTGGCATTACCGACTGGCAACAACTAACCGCCATTGATTATCCCCTGCCCGAATCCATAGGTATTGTATTGGGCAAAGACAACAGCATCACTAAACTCTTTGCGGGCATTGGCCTCTTTGGACTCATTGCTTCCTTTCACAGCATCATCATCGGTTATTCCCGGCAAATGTTTGCATTGGCGCGCAGTGGTTACCTGCCCGGTTTCTTATCGGTAGTGAACCGCAAATTCCAAACACCCCACTGGTCATTGATAGTGGGTGGTTTGTTTGGCATCATCGCCATCTGTTTAGGGAAAACAGATCAACTGGTTATCCTTTCTGTGCTGGGCGCTGCGGTCATGTACATCATGAGCATGATCAGCCTCTTTGTATTACGCAGGAAAGAACCATCATTAAACCGGCCGTTCAAAGCACCGCTGTATCCCTGGTTCCCGGGCATTGCACTTGTATTATCCATCGTGGCCCTCATAGCTATCATCTGGTACAACCAGATGCTCAGCCTGCTGTTCTTCGGCGGACTGGCCTTTGTTGTTTTTATATTCCTCGCATTGGGCAAACACAGGCAGAAAAGCCTGCCAGGCCTCAGCAATTAGCCGCCCAAACTACATGGAATAGGTCCAACTTACGGGAAATACCAATCCGCCATAAAAACGGTAATGCACAGCAGCAAATCTTACTGTGGCATTTACGCATACCATTATGTGAAGTTTCCTCAATCACATATCTGTATTTCATTTATTCAAATTCATTCAGATATACCTGAACAAAAAAGAACAATGTTTAGACTGCATTAGCCGTTAATTTTGTGCAATTCTAATACCTATGCAAAACACTTCTTCATCCGATTTACTATCTCTCAAAAGATCCTGTATCCGATATGAGGAAACCAAACAAAGAGGTATTGATTAATATTCTAAGGAAAGAAGTAGAAGAAGTATTTGGTCAACCCATCACTTCTTATCGCGAATGTGTTTTGCTGAGTGAGGAAATTTCCCGGAAAACTTCCTACACCATAAACCACAACACCCTGCGGCGCATTTATGGTCTCGTAAAGGCCACTTACCCGCCTTCCACCACTACGCTGGCAATTCTTGCCCGCTATTGCGGCTATGATTCGCTGGAAGAATTGGTAGAAAAAAAGCAACAAACAGACAATGCGGCACAAAACTTCTCGCCGCAGGATATCCTGAGCTATATCAGCGCCGTTTTCAAAAATACACCTGTCAGAGACTCCCATGATCCGACATTTGCCGCACTCGTAAAACAAACGGTGATTTTCCTGCAGGACCACTCCCTGCTTAGTTTGGAACTGCTGAAAAAAATTGCCAGGACAAAGAACGGGCAGGATTATTATTTTGAACAATTTATCCATATTGATGAACTCAATTCATTATATGGCGAAGGTCTTCGTTATTACATGAATGAAAAGCAGACCATTTCGGCCCGGATCTTCGGCCACTCACTTTTATGCCTGCGGGACTGGCTTACCGGTAATCCCAAAGATGTAAAAAAACACAGTGACATAGTAAATACACTACAACCTCCAAAATATGCGCACCCATTCTTATCCGGCATCTATTACGCGGCGTTAATACTGGATGCTGACATACAAAAGACCGATAATGCGCAAATTTTGCTGGACGCTGCCCATGCTCATGCGGGTTTAGCATACTTTGAAGGGACCCATGCGCCTTTCCCCTGGTTTGAATACATCTTTTGCATCGCATTGGTTTTAACCGGCCAAAACCAGGAAGCATTGTATTATTTGGATAACATCGGGAGTAATAAGGAGAACCCCCAGCAAATTATTGAAGAAGGACGCTATGAAACCTTATTGCTTTTAAGGGGCATCGCACTTGTCAAAACAGGCCGCAGGGCAGAAGCCAAAGACATTTATGAAACCGTAAAACCGCACCGGTTTCATTTCTTATCTAAAAAGTTCGACACCATGCTGTATCTCACACTCGGCATCCTGCTACAAAAAATAAATCCGAAGGTAGAAACACAGCTTGACAGACTGATTAAAGAAACCGGCTTTGTAAAAATGCAGGGATTAGGAGGGAATATGATGATTGGGATGAACAATACACAACATGTATTACAACAGGAACAGCCTTTCAATGAATACCAAAGCCAACACACGATGATCATGGCAAATTGAATGCACAGTCATTTACTGAACAAAAATGAACAAAAAACATACAATCCTGTACACCATCTTTGCATTACAAAAGTCAGCATCAGATTGAAGAACCCACAGTCCAATAGAGGTTTCGGAAGTGGAAAACCATACAAGGTTTATTTCTGTGAAATGCTACCGCATCCTTGAACAGTGATTAAAATTTACCTCTAAAGCTAAATTGAAACTCACCGAGTTGTTAATTGCTTTTAATCATTTTTGAAGGATGTTTAGTTCCTCCTTTTCCAGGGAGGAACTTTTTTTATTTGATCCAACCCACAACGCAGCAATGCAATAAACTAGCTTAGTCTTATATTTATACCGCAATAAAATATAAGATTGCCTTACAAAACCACCATAGGAAACCTCACCTACCAGTTTGATGACCTGAAAACGGTACTGGCCAAAGCCTCCCCCTACCGCTCGGGCGATGCCCTGGCAGGCGTTACAGCATCCAGTTACGAAGAACGGGTAGCTGCACAGATCGTGCTGGCCGATATACCCTTACAGGACTTCCTGCAGCAGGCCATCATTCCCTACGAAACCGACGAAATCACCCGGCTCATCATAGATACCCACAATACCAGCGCTTTCGCACCGGTCAGTCATTTTACCACCGGCCAGTTCAGGGACTGGTTACTGAGTGATGCGGCCGATACCCCCATCCTGCAACACCTGGCACCGGGCCTTACCCCCGAAATGGTGGCCGCCGTATCAAAGCTCATGCGTAACCAGGACCTCATCAGCGTGGCCCATAAATGTGAAGTGGTTACCCGCTTCAGGAATACGCTGGGCCTTAAAGGCAGGCTTTCCGTACGACTGCAGCCCAATCACACTACCGACGATCCCAAAGGCATTGCGGCCAGTATGGTAGATGGATTGCTCTATGGCAGTGGCGATGCCGTCATTGGTATCAATCCGGCAACGGATAGCCCGGCGGTGGCGGTACAGCTATTGCACATGATAGACGACCTGCGGCAGCAATACGACATTCCCACGCAGTCCTGTGTACTGTGCCATATTACCACTGCTTTATCCATCATGCCACAGGCGCCGGTTGACCTCGTATTCCAATCCATTGGCGGTACCGAACAAACCAATAGCAGCTTTGGGGTGAACCTGTCTATCCTGCAGGAAGCGCAGGAAGCAGCCCTGTCCTTACAGCGTGGTACCATAGGCAACAATGTCATGTACTTTGAAACGGGGCAAGGCAGTTCCTTATCGGCCAATGCCCATGCAGGGGTAGATCAGCAAACCTGTGAAGCGCGGGCTTATGCCGTAGCCCGGCGGTTCAGTCCGCTGCTGGTCAATACGGTGGTGGGCTTTATTGGTCCCGAATACTTATATGATGGTAAACAGATCATCCGGGCAGCGCTGGAAGACCATTTTTGCGGCAAGCTCCTGGGCCTGCCAATGGGCGTGGATGTATGTTATACCAACCATGCCGAAGCCGACCAGGATGATATGGACAACCTGCTCACCTTATTGGGCGTAGCGGGCTGTAACTACATCATGGGCATTCCCGGCGCCGATGACATCATGCTCAACTACCAGTCTACCTCCTTCCACGATGCCTTATATGTGCGGAAAGTGCTGGGCCTGCGCCCCGCGCCGGAATTTGAACAATGGCTGGTGAGACAGGGAATTATGAGTAATGAAGGGAATTTGCTGAAGGTGAGTGGAACGCATAAATTGTTAACAGCAATCAACTACAAGTGAACAGTGAATGGTCGATAATGAATGAAGTGCCCGCTGACCCATGGGCATCACTAAAGGTATTCACCCCGGCACGTATTGCGCTGGGCAGAACGGGAACCGCCATTCCTTTACAGGAAGTATTGCAATTCAGGATGGCGCACGCGCATGCACGCGATGCCGTCTACTCCATGCTGGATAAAGAAACGCTCATCACACAGTTACAAAACTTACAGCTACCGGCAAACTTGTTGCACAGCCAGGCCGCCGACCGGCATGAATACCTGCAAAGGCCTGATAAGGGAAGAAAGCTGGACCAGGCTTCTGCCGGCTTATTAACTTCCATAGCAGGCGATGCCGCACAAAACGCTGTAGCCATTATACTGGCAGATGGATTGAGTGCTACCGCCATTAACAAACATGCCATTCCTTTACTGGAAACATTGCTGCCCATGTTGCAGCAGGCAAACATAGCGGTGTCGCCATTGAGTATGGTGGAGCAGGCACGTGTAGCCATTGGTGATGAGATCGGCAGCTTACTCAAAGCCACATTGGCCGTAGTATTAATTGGCGAAAGACCCGGCCTCAGTTCCCCGGACAGCCTGGGCGTATACCTCACTTATCGCCCGCAACCCGGCCTCACCGATGAAGCCCGCAACTGCATCTCCAACATCCGCCCGGAAGGATTAAGCTATCAAACCGCCGCCGGTAAACTCTTCTATCTTATACAAGAATCTTTCCGGCTACAGCTCTCCGGTATATCCCTCAAAGACAACGAAGCCAATAACCTGCTCTCATAGGGTGAAACATTACATCCTTTTGTCATTTCGAGCCCTACCATACGCTGCCGCCCAAGCAGGAACTATATAGGGCGAGAAATCTGTTATCGAAGCAAAGCCCGCGACGCAAACGCAAATCGAAGCAAACGGCTCCCTTCACTGGCCTTCACTTTTATACCGCATCAAGCATCACTTTGGCAGGTTTATTGCTGCTTAATAAGTATCATTTTCTGTGAATGACTGTTCACCTACGGAATAGAGCGCTCAACGTAAGCATACAAGATTTTAGTTTTTCCATAAGACATCAATTGTAAAAAACGAACAATAAAACAGGGAATCGCTATACCCGTATACGAACAGATATGACAACTGGATATAATAAAATATCATCTTTTAGCTGTTTTAACACCTCCTTACAGCGTACTTACAACGACGTTTCAGTGATCTCATAGCGGACTTTCAGCGAGCTTATAGCGATGTTACAGCGACCTTATAGCGATATAAGTCGTGGGTAACTCCCACCTAACTCCATAGTAACTCCCTATTCCCTCCCCACCAGACGTATAGTAGCGCCCACCCGGCAGCGGCCCAAAAGGCAGGTGACAGCCATATACTTGTCCCGGAATAGTAGTGGAATGCGCTGAGATAGCACTAGGATAGTATTCAGATAGTACTCAGATAGCACTGGGAATGCTCTATATACAGTACTATCTCAGAGCAGTCTTAGACCATTCCCTGACCATTCTTAGACAATACCCAGCGCATTCCCCACATCTGGTGATTGTCTCCCTATACCTTAACGCGCACTTTTGCAAACGATAGCATCTTTTACAACGCTCCAAATTCAAAAAGTCATGAAAACAGTGAATGATCGCCCGCTCAGCGGCATCAACGTCCTGATGGCCTGTGTACCGGCCGATGGACACTTCAATCCCCTTATCCCCATAGCCCGCTACCTGCAGCAGCAGGGCGCTGAGGTACAATGGTATACCTCCAACATCTATGCGCCCAAACTCAAGGCACTGGGTATTCCGCACTGGCCTTTCAGAAGAGCCACAGACATCAATGCACAGAACGTAGACCAGGTCTTACCCGAAAGAAAACGTATCAAAGACAAAATAGCCAGGCTCAACTTTGATATGATCCAGGGATTTGCCGCACGGTCGGAAGAATACTACCAGGACATTACCACCATTGCACAGGTATTTCCTTTCAACATCCTGATCTGCGACAGCATGTTCAGCGCCATCCCTTTCATCAAGGAAAAAATGAATATCCCCGTCATCGGCATAGGCATTATCCCGCTGGCTGAGGCGTCAAAAGACGTTTATCCGTATGGACTCGGATTAACGCCCGGACGCGGCATGCTGGATGCCCTAACGCGGCACATCATGCACTTTGTAGCCCGCAACATCCTGTTAAAGAAAAGCATTGCAACTTTTGACAGGATACTGCTTAACAACGGGCTTACCGGCACAAAAACCGACCTGGCAGACACACTCATCAAACGGGCCGATGCCGTGATGCAGATCGGTATAGCCGATTTTGAATACAAACGGAGAAACCTCGGCAGCAACATCACCTTCATTGGCGCCTTATATCCTTATACAAAGCAAACCGGCCAACCGGCCTGGTCGCACCCCAAACTACTGGTATACCGGAAAATAATACTGGTAACACAAGGCACTGTTGAAAAAGATACCAGTAAGCTGCTGGTACCGGCATTGGAGGCCTTTAAGAATACCGACACGTTGCTCATCGTCACCACGGGTGGATCACAAACAGCCGAATTACGTAAACAATATCCGCATGGAAACATCATCATTGAAAACTTCATTCCTTTCAAAGACATATTGCCGTATTGCAAAATATTCATCACCAATGGAGGCTATGGTGGTGTGTTGCAGAGCCTGGGAGAAGGAGTACCGGTAATAGCGGCAGGTGTGCATGAAGGCAAGTCGGAGATCTGTGCACGGATTGGCTACTTCAAAGTGGGCATCAACCTCAAAACGGAAACGCCTACGCCCAAACAACTGACGCAGGCGGCAGAAGAAATAATGGGTAATGGAGAATACTACGCCAATGCAAACCGTATGGCGGCGAAGCTCAGCAAATACCAGCCGGAAAAGACTGTCATGCAAACCCTGGTAAAGCTCGTACAAAGTAAAACACGCTATACTTCTGCCACCTACCTCTCCCAGCTCAACTTCTCCGGCCCTGCCGGGGATTATTAAACAGCCGTGACACTTTTCATCCGTACCCTATTTCAATTTAATTTTCTCCGCAGAGTCTCCCGAAGGGGACTCTGCGGAGAAACAACTGTGTAAGATGATCAATTCGCAAATATCTGTGTAAAGTACAGCACACTCTGCTCATCCCTTGCCACACCAATGCCCGTGAGGCGGAACCGGCCTTCAATATTCTTCTTATGACCGGGACTATCGAGCCAGCCATCCACTACTTCTTTGGCTGTTCTGCTGCCATAGGCTACGTTTTCGGCAGTAGCGGTAATCCCGGGTATCTTGGAAGTGATCACTTTGGAGCGGTAGGAAAAACCATTGTGGCCAAAAGGTGTTTTGTGGGAAGCCATAGACACCGTATGACGGCGGGCTTCCACGCCAATCACCGCATTTTTTTCCAGGGCAGGCAACCCTTTTTGCTTCCGGTGCTGATTGATCAATGATAATATCTGGTCTTCCAGGGCGGGCGCTATACTGGCAGTGGAAGGCTTGGGCGCAGGCGCCGTCTTTTTGGTAACTGTTGTAGAGGTCTTTCCGGAAGAAGCCGGCTTACTACCCGAACAGGAACTAAATGCAATAATAAAACTACTGATATACAATACTACTGTGTAAGAAATACCACGTCCCATGAATAATGCTGAATTTACTATACCCGCCTGCTAATTCTATACCAGCTTTCGTGAAAGAACTGAGAAAATGACCTCACGATTTGCCGACTGCCACCCCCAATTCCAGCTCCATCTTCACATCAGCCGTCGTAAAAGGAGAATGTTCCACCTTCACATGCCGGAAACCATACTTTTCATACAACTGCAGGGCCGTCTTCAACTGGCTATTGGAAAACAACGTGATTTTGGTAGCCTTCCACAACCTGGCCGTCTCCAGGCACTGATCTATCAGCAACCGGCTGATCCCTTTACCCTGCCACTCAGGCGTTACAGCCATCTTGGCCAGTTCATACACGCCTTCCTCTTCCTTCATCAGGGCCGCCGAACCCACCACCTCATCAGCCACTACAGCCAGGTAAATAATACCGCCCCGGTCAAGAATAGTGCCCCGGGGGTCATTTAATACCATCAGGTCATGCGATTCTGTCAGGTGGTACTTATCCAGCCATTCCAGGTTTAGCCGTTTAAAATCAGCCTTATACCTGTCTTCATATAAAATGATTTCGATGATCATAAAGCTTTTCTTTTAGGGTGCCCCCTTAAAAATACACGCTTAATAGGGAAAATGTTGCATCTTTTTTAAAGCATAATTCCACCCAGCTATACCGTTTTTGCTTTCCCGGCTTCCTGTTGGGAACGTTACCATGCTTTGACTTTCAACCCTTTCGCCTTACTTTTGAGCCCACTTTAACAATTCCCAAAAACAGCCTTCTATGAGTACGATCAACCGGCAGGTAATGACCCTCGATGAGTTCACCATCCAGCAGCTAAGGAATTTCCCCCATGCTACCGGTGAGCTGAGCGGGCTGTTGCGGGATATGGGCCTGGCGGCCAAAAGGGTGAATGTGGAAGTGAATAAGGCCGGACTGGTGGATATCCTGGGCGATGCAGGGGCTATCAATGTGCAGGGAGAGGATGTAAAAAAGCTCGACATCTTTGCCAACAACCAGTTCATGGGCGTGTTGCAGCATGGCATCAGTTGCGCCGGTATCGCCAGTGAAGAGCTGGACGACTTTGTGGCTTTTGACGATGCAGTAAGCCGCAACTCAAAATACATCTGCATGTTCGATCCGCTCGATGGCAGCGGTAACATTGACGTAAACATCTCCATTGGCACCATCTTCAGCGTATACCGCCGGGTAAGCCCCATTGGATCAGTGGCTACGGAAGCCGACTTCCTGCAACCCGGCCGTAAGCAGGTGGCCGCAGGATACATGATCTATGGCTCTTCCACCATGCTGGTGTATGGCACCCGCCGGGGAGTAAATGGTTTCACCCTCGATCCTTCTATCGGTGAATTCTGCCTCAGCCATCCCAACATCAAATGCCCGGAATTCGGTAAAATATACTCCGTTAACCATGGTAACTTCTTCCAATATGCGCCCGGAGTACAGCAATACATAGACCAGTGCCAGAAAAAAAACAAGAATAACGGAGGTCCCTATACACAACGGTACATTGGCAGCATGGTGGCCGATGTACACCGCAACCTGCTGAAAGGCGGCATATTCATGTATCCTGGTACTACCGACAAGCCCAAAGGCAAGCTCCGTTTATTGTACGAATGCAATCCGTTTGCATTCATAGCCGAAGTGGCCGGCGGCAAAGCTACCGACGGTACGCAACGCATACTGGACATAGAACCTACCGAACTGCACCAGCGCTCTCCTTTCTTCATAGGCAGCCGCGGCATGATGGAAGAACTGGAAAGCTGTTTATAAGCAGACTTTCAATTACATTTGCCCCGGTTTTACAACATTCATCGTTCACCTTTCAACAGCACTATGAAGGTTTTTAAATTCGGCGGGGCCAGTGTGCAGAACATTGAGCGGATCCACCTGGTAGCAGACATCCTGCGCGCTTATCCTGATCAAAAAATACTGGTGGTCATCTCCGCCATGGGCAAAACCACCAATGCACTGGAAAAAGTAGCAGAAGCTTTCTTCAACAACCACAAGGAAGAAGCACTCCAATTGTTTGAGGCCGTTAAACAAAGCCACCTTACCACGGCCAAATACCTGCTCGTTACCCATTACAATGAAGCCCTGGAGCAACTGTCCAACTTCTTTACCGAAGTAGAATGGCTGCTGCACGACAAACCGGTACGGGATTATGACTACTACTATGACCAGATCGTTTGCGCCGGTGAACTCCTGTCTACCGGCATCGTAAGCGCTTACCTCAATGAAGCAGGCATCGCCAATCACTGGATAGATGTGCGCGACATTGTACGTACAGATAATAACTTCCGCGATGCCAACATTGACTGGGCATTTACCCAGCAGAAAATAAACGGCGAAATACGTCCGCTGTTTGACAACAACAACATCGTCATTACACAGGGCTTTATTGGCGCTACCGACGACAATGAAAGTACCACCCTGGGCCGCGAAGGCAGCGACTATACCGCCGCCGTTTTCGCCAACATGCTCAATGCCGAAAGCCAAACCATCTGGAAAGATGTGGAAGGCGTTATGAATGCCGACCCCAAATCCTTCCCCGATGCACAGTTCATCAGCGACCTCAACTATACCGAAGTCATAGAAATGGCCTATTATGGCGCACAGGTCATACACCCCAAAACCATCAAGCCCTTACAGAACAAAGGCATTCCGTTGCACGTTAAATGCTTCCTGGATAAAAACCTGCCCGGTACCGTTATCCATAACAAACCCGTAAAAGGCCTCCCGCCCATCATCGTGGTAAAGCAACAGCAGGCGCTGATACACCTCCATTCAAGGGATTTCTCCTTTGTAGGCGAAAAGCCCGTGGCCGACCTGTATGAACTGCTGGCAGAGATCAGGATAAAACCCAACCTGATGCAAACGGGCGCCGTAAGCATACAGGTATGCCTGGACGATCGTGCCGATAAAATTGAAAAACTGGCCTTCGCTGCTTCGGAGTTCTTTGAAGTAGAAGTGGAAAAAGGACTTACCCTCCTCACCATCCGCCATTACAATGAAGACATCCTGCAAAAAATGATTACCGGTCATACCATTGAACTGCGGCAGCAATCGCCCGAAACAGTACAGGTATTGATGCTGCCCCTCTAATAACCTTCCTATATGCAAACACCCATAGCTTTTTACGAAGAAAGGATCAATCAATACAGCGCGGAACTGGAAAAGCTGAAGAATCGCAGCCTGCTCGTGTCCATTGCCCGGCTGGCCAGCTTCGTGGCCCTGGCCTGGAGCGTATGGCAATGGATACAGGAAGGAAGTACCACCTATAAAATATTCACCGCTGGTTTCCTTGTGTTGTTCATCCTTTTCATCCGCATTGCGCTCACACTAAGTGATAAGAAAAAGCTATTGGAGAAACTACTCTTCCTGAACCGGAATGAAGTGGGCCTATTAAAAAACAAGCCCAACGAATTTGACAATGGTATCGCCTTCACCAATAATGACAACTACACCGGCGACCTCGATATCTTTGGCGCCAACTCCCTCTACCACGGGCTCAACAGGACCACTACCCATCATGGCGCCCAGGCGCTGGCAGGCCTGCTGCAACAGTCCTTATTAAAGAAAGAGACCATTGAACAACAGCAGGAGGCGGTACGAACGCTGGGCCCACAAAAAGAGCTGCGCCAGCTCATCACCGCTCATGGCCTGCTGCATGAAGAAAAGGAAGGCAACCTGCATGACGTAGCTTCCTGGCTGCGTTGGCCGCCCATCCTGCATGGTAAAAAAGGGCCCAATACGATGCGCCTCCTGGTGCCCGCCTTTAACATCGGCAGTATTGTCTTTTACCTGTTCACCGATAACTACCTGCCCCTGCTGGCCGGCTACTTCATCGGTTGGTGCGTTATTGGCGCCTTTGCCAAACAAATTAACCGCCAGCACGCCATGCTGGGCAAAAAACAATCCATCCTCGACCAGTATGCCGCTATACTGAGGTTATTCAATGGAGTAGATAAAGGATCATCCACGCTGTTACAACGGGAACAGGCTACTGCCGCAGAAGCACATCGCGCTATTAAAAAACTGTCCCGCCTGTCAGGCCTCTTTGATCAGCGTATCAACATGCTGGTATTACTATTCCTGAACGGCTTTTTCCTCTACGACCTGCAATGCATGTGGTCGCTGGAAAACTGGAAGGCTACCAACAAAGACCGTTTTGATAAATGGATAGCTTGTGTAGGCGCTATTGAAGTCCTTAATTCACTGGCCACCTTTGCCTTTAACAACCCGGCTTATCACTGGCCTTCCGTCAATACTGCGGGGCTTTCTGTTAGCGGCAAAGGTCTCGCCCATCCTTTAATACCAGCGAAGGAATGCGTGGCCAATGATTTCACCATGGGTGCACAGGAGCAACTGGTATTGGTAACCGGCTCCAACATGAGTGGGAAAACCACCTTTTTAAGAACAGTAGGCGTTAACCTCCTGCTGGCGCAATGCGGCGCCCCGGTTTGCGCCGGAAGCTTTGCCTTCACTCCCCTAAACATCTTGTCCTCCATACGGGTAAGCGACTCTCTGCAGGAGCATACCTCCTACTTCATGGCAGAACTCAAACGCCTTAAGCACATCGTACGCCATGTGCAGGAACAGGGATCGCCTGCCCTGGTGCTCATTGATGAAATATTGCGCGGCACCAACTCGGAAGACAAAACCCATGGCTCGGAAATGTTCATCAAAAAACTCCTGCAGTACAACTGCCTGACCATGTTCGCCACCCACGATCTTTCCCTCAGCAAGCTGGAAGCAGAACTGCCCGGCAGGCTCAGCAACTATTGCTTTGAAAGCATCATCCGTGATGGCGAGCTCATCTTTGACTATACCCTGCAACGCGGCGTAGCCAAAAACAGGAACGCCTCCTTCCTCATGCAAAAAATGGAAATTATTTAACATACAAAATCCCGTCGTTCACATACAACGCCCCCATCCCGCCCTGGCCGCACCTTACTTTAGCAGCCACAAACAACTATTATGAGATCAAGCATCATAGCCTGCCTGTTAATGGCATGGCAGGCAGGCGCCTATGCCCAGGTAGGTATCGGCACCACCAACCCCAACCCCAGCGCCGCTGTGGATATTGCATCAACAGATAAAGGATTGTTAATCCCCCAAATGACAGCAGCCCAGCGTACAACGATTACCAATCCTGCTACCGGGCTGCTGGTCATTCAAACGGATGGAACAGCCGGCTTCTATTACAATGCCGGCCCCCCCGCTGCGCCCAACTGGCTCAACCTGAGTACCTATACACTGCAGCAAAACATCAATACCAATGGAAAATACATTTCGGGCGATGGCGGCGATGCAGGTCTGCAGGCTTCACCAGGTGGGATGTTGGTGGGTACCGGCCCTTACACGGGCGTCAATACAAACAGGACATTCAACCCCGGCTCCTACCTCATCTGGGCGCCGCATAAAGGGGCTTTCCGGGCCGGTCAAATGACCAGCCCACTATGGAACGATGTGAATGTTGGCCGCTGGTCGGTAGCTATGGGACACAACGCACAGGCCACCGGCGATGCATCGATAGCCCTGGGATTTCATGCAAGGGCCGCAGCCAACTACTCAGTGGCCATAGGTTCCAATGTAAATACCAATGGACATGCCGGCTCTTTTATCTTAGGCGATGCCCACATCTACGGTCCCTTTTGGAATACCGCCCCCAACCAGATGCTCATGCGCTTTGCCGGCGGATATCGTTTACATGCAGGCCCCAATACGACGGCAGCCCTGAGCATCGATGGCTCCGGCCGGGTAGGTATTGGTAAAGATAACCCAACGGAACAGTTGGATGTAGCAGGCAACATCACCTATTCAGGCACCCTCAACATGGGCGTGCAAACCGTTTATTTTGATTACTCTGTAGGCGGCAACACCAGGGCCACCATTCCCTGTGCCTGCCCCTCAGGTACAAGACTCATCGGCGGCGGAGGGGGTCACCGGGATTCGAACAGTGCTGCGCGGGATATCACCGTTAATTACAGCGCCCCCAGTACCGCGAACCCCAATACAACCTGGCGTGTGATTGTTACCAACTCATCCGGCAGCTCCAGAGCTATCCGCGTATATGCCATCTGCGCCAGAGTACAATAGTCGTCAGCCTTTCCCATCATCAGCCATCAACTTATATCATGAAGCAATATATCTTATTCAGTAACCTGGTGATTATTTCCTTGTCCCTGCAAGCACAGGAGGCGCTCTACATAAAAAGTGGAACTGCTATTACCATACAGCATGGTGCAGTAGTCTCCGTGAAAGGGAACCTAACCCTGGAAAATGGCAGCACACTCACCAACCAGGGCGCTATCTACATTGGTAATACAGCACCGGGAACAGGCCACCTGACCGACCTTTCCGCAACAGGTGGCACCTACGGTACCGGCCGGTTCATCTTCAATGGTACCGGCAATCAAACCATCAGCACGCCGTATACCTTTTCACGGCTCGAAGTCAATGGCGGCAGCCTGGAACTTCAAAGCAATATCAGCGCGCAGAAATGGTACCTGCAAAAAGGTTACGTCACTACCGGATCCTTTACAGCCATTGCCACCGATCCTTCGGCGCTGGCCGTGGAAGCCGATCCCGCCAATCCCAACTTCAGCCAGGGCTGGATCAATGGTACCCTACGCAGGTACATCACGCCCGCTGTTGTCAGCAGCTACCAATTCCCGGTAGGCAGCACTACCCGGTCCAACATAGCCGTGCTGAATAACCTCAACACGGATCCGCTCACCGGCCTCACCTACCTAGATATATCCCAGGCGCCCAAACCCGGCACCGATGCCGGTTTAATAATTACAGAAGCCGGCACGCACTATGTGTCGGTAGCGCCTGAGGGTGTATGGTACATCAGCAGCGATGCGGCGCCCGCTGGTGGCAAATATGATCTGTCTTTATACTTCAATGGCTTCGCTGGTCTTACCGATAACCTGTTTGGCATATTACAACGTCCCGCAGCCAGTACAAATGGGGCCGACTGGGTACGCCCGGCCGCCGCATTAGCCACCCTGAACACGCCCGGCCGCACAGTAGCCGGCGGCTTTGCATCCCGCCATGGCCTGGCCTCCTTCGGGCAGTTTGGCATTGGCCTTACCGCCAGCGCCCTGCCGGTAACCCTGGCCGGCTTCAGGGCCTTCCGCCTCAATACAGCAGTTGTTCAGCTCGACTGGGAAACCGCTACCGAACAAAACAACAAAGGCTTCGATGTGGAAAGAAGATGGCAAACCGAAACCAGCTTCAAAGCCGTAGGCTTTGTACCTTCCGGGGCGCCGGGTGGCGCCAGCAACCAATTGCTGCGCTACCACTATACCGACCCCAATAACTACAAGGGCATCTCCTACTACCGGTTAAAACAAATTGACCTGGACAACAGAAGCGTTCATACGCTCATCAGGGCAGTAAAAGGTACCGGGGAAAATGGCGTTACCGTCGTGCTCTGGCCCAATCCCAACAAAGGGCAGTTCAGCATCCGCATAGATGGCAATACCCAACGGCTGCCGGCTTACATTACCGATCTCAATGGACGGACCATACAGCAGGTATTTATTACAGAGAACACCCCTGTCAATGTAAATGGACTTACCGCAGGCACCTACATCATCAGCATTCCCGACGCCTTCGGCCCCGGTGAAGCTTTCCGGGAAAAAGTGTTAGTGGTAAGATAAAATTGTCTTAAAAAACGATTAGAGAATGATGTTAGTACGGGTTTTACCCCCTGAAAGCTGTAATTTCAGGGAGTTTGTTTTCTCCGCAGTGTCTCCCGAAGGGGACGCTGCGGGATTTGTATTTATTACCTAACATCAACTCCCCGTTTTATGAGAACCTTATTCATGCTATTGGTTACAGCCTGCCTGTTCACCAATAACCTGTTGGCCCAGTCACCTGTTACTTTCACACCGGAAAAGCCGAAGCCCGGCGAAAAGATCAGTTTCACCTACGATCCGGCTACTACCGTACTGGCAGGTACCGTTGATATGGAAGCCTATGCCTACCTCATGGAAGGTAATCTCCCGGTAGTACAGCAAATAAAACTTACCAGGAACGGCGCTGCCTACCAGGGGCAGATCACTACTACAGATACTACCCTCGCACTCTTCCTCACGTTTGTGAAAGGCGATACCTGGGATAATAATAAAGATAAAGGCTATTACACTTACCTGTATGCGTCGGATGATAATCCGCTGCCAGGCGCACGCAAAGCCATTGGTCAGAATGCAGTGTATTACGGGGGACTGTGGAGATTGGAAGCCGATGTTACTACCAGCTTCAACCTGGTAAGAGAAGATTTTGCACTCCATCCCGCACTCAGGGGAAAATATACCTTCGACTATTTCAATGTACTGATGCAGTCCAAAATTGAAAGCGATAAAACACAGCTTATAGCAGCGCTGGAAAAAACACTATCCAATCCGGGTGCCAACGAAAGTGACCTGCAAACAGCTAAAGATTTTTATACCCGCTTAAAAGATAAAGACAATACAGTACGGGCCGATTCATTGATAAAGGCCCGCTTCCCGCAAGGTAGCTGGGTGAAGAATGAAAAGTTCAATTCGCTTTCCACCATTAAAGAAACGGCTACAAGAGAAGAAGTATACAATAAATTGCTGGCTTCCTATCCACCTGCAACGAAGGCAGACTCAGCCCGTTTCACCAACCTGGCCTACCAATTGGCCCTCGCTTACGTAAAAGAAAAGAACTATGACAAGGTAAAACAATATGCAGCCCTGGTTACAAACAAGAACACAAGGGCCAACCTGTATAATTCAGTGGCATGGGGCCTGTCGGGTGAAAGTGTATACGCCCGGCCCGTAGATGCCAAAACAGGTAAAGAATTTTCGGCCATGAGCTTGCAACTGGTGCAGGAAGAAATGAATACTGGCGTGGGCAAACCAATCTATTATACCAGCCAACAATGGAAGGAGCTGCAACAACGTACCTACAACATGTTTGCAGATACCTATGCCTTGTTATTATACCACCTTAAAGATTATAAAGGAGCCTATACCTACCAGGAAAAAGCGGTAGCAGGTAATAAACGGAGTGATGTATCTATGAACGAGGCATTTGCCGTATACACGGAAAAAGTAAAAGGTCCCAAAGCAGCACTCCGGGAACTGGAAGGTTTTGTAAAGGCCGGCAAAGCTTCCGCTAAAATGAAAGAACAATTCAAAAAACTATACCTGGCAGATAGCAAAACAGAAAACCAGTGGGTAGCTTATATAGAAGAACTGGAAAAAGATGTCAAAGCAAAGGAACGTGCCAAACTGGCCAAAGAAATGTTGAACGACCCCGCTCCTGCCTTTGCACTGAAAGACCTGAGCGGCAAGGATATTTCACTGGCCGCATTGAAAGGGAAAATAGTGATCGTGGATTTCTGGGCCACCTGGTGCGGTCCCTGTCTGGCTTCCTTCCCGGGTATGAAGATGGCTGTGGAAAAATATAAAAACGACCCGGATGTAAAATTCGTATTCATTGATACCCGTGAGTCTGGCGACCGGGAAAAGATCAAAAAGGACGTAACTGCCCTGATAGAAAAGAACGCTTATCCTTTCCACGTATTAATGGATTATGACAGCAAAGTGATAGAGGACTATAAAGTACAGGGCATCCCTACCAAATTTATCATTGATAAAAACAGCATCGTTCGTTTCAAAAAAGTAGGTTTTGGCGGCACCGCCGAAGGTGTAGTGGATGAGATCACCAACATGATTGAACTGGCCAAAACAGGCAGCAACACCGATACCAAAAAAGGTTTCTGATCAATTATATGCAGGCTCTGCGAGGCTTGCAGCCTCGCAGCCCTATTCCAGGGCCTCCGGCCCTATCCAGGCAAACGCCCACTCACCACTCACCATTCACTACTCACCACTTTTCCCTACATTTGACGCCAAAAATCCGGTATGGAGGTTAAAATAGATGAAAGCTGGAAAAAGGCATTGAAAGACGAATTCAGCAAGGACTACTTTGGAGAGATCGTTGGCTTCCTGCGCATGGAGAAAGCCGCCGGCAAAACCATCTATCCGCCCGGTGGTCTCATCTTCAACGCTTTTAACCTTACGCCTTTTGACAAAGTAAAAGTGGTGCTGCTGGGACAGGATCCCTATCACGGGCAGGGGCAGGCACACGGCCTTTGCTTCTCCGTACAGGACGGTATCAAACCGCCGCCTTCCCTCGTCAACATCTACAAAGAGATCAACAAGGATATAGGATTGCCCATTCCCAATCATGGCAACCTTACCAAATGGGCGCAGCAAGGGGTCATGATGCTGAACGCTTCCCTTACTGTACGCAAAGGAGAACCTATGAGTCACGCCCGTATTGGCTGGGCCGATTTCACCAATGCAGTCATCCGTAAAATATCCGACCAGAAACAGGGCGTCGTATTCCTGCTCTGGGGCAAATTCGCACAGGAGAAACAAGTGCTCATTGATGAAACCAAACACCGGATCTTAAAAGCAGCCCACCCCTCGCCGTATTCAGCAGATGCAGGCTTCTTCGGCTGCCGGCACTTCTCCCAAGCCAATGAGTACCTCATGAAGGAAGGCCTCGACCCGATCGACTGGTCGTTGTAACGAAAGCTGATCTATATTACGTTGTCATTTCGAACCCTACAAGGGTGAAACATTACATTCTTTTTGTCATTTCGAACCCGCCATGCGTCCCTGCCATATCAGCAAGCAAAACGGGCGAGAAATCTGCTATCGAAGCAAAAGGTTATCGAAGCAAACGCCCATTCCCCACTCACCACTTCCCACTTGCCATTTTCCGTATCTTGCCGCCTTATGAAGTTCATCAAAGAAATATTGGGCCGCCTCTTCGCCGTTTGGGCCATCATCGTATTCATCATCACCCTCCTGGTATTCCTGATACCTTTCCTCCTGTTTGTTTATCCTTTAACCGATCCTGCAAAAACACACCGGTTTAATATAGCCTCCAAAATATGGATGGGCATTTACCTGCCCCTTATAGGCTGCCCCCTGAGGGTACGCGGAAGAGAACATTTTGCGCCTGGACAGAATTACATCGTAGTATGTAACCACAACTCCCTGATGGACGTACCCATCTCCACACCCTTTATCCCCGGCGGCAACAAGACCATTGCCAAAATTGAAATGGCCAAAATACCATTGTTCGGCATGATCTATAAAACCGGGAGCGTGCTGGTAGACAGGAAGAGCGACAAAAGCCGCAAGGAAAGCTTTCCGGCCATGAAGAAAGTGCTGGGTATGGGACTGCACATGTGTCTCTATCCCGAAGGCACCCGCAATAAAACCGATCAGCCGTTAAAATCATTTCATGATGGCGCCTTCCGCCTGGCCATTGACACCCGCAAAGCCATCATTCCCGGCATCATCTTTAATACCCGTAAAGTACTGCCTGCCAGCAAACCTTTTTACCTCATGCCCCACCTGCTTAAAATAGATTTTCTGCCGCCCATCCCCGTAGAGCCTCAGGATACCGTGGAGACCTTAAAAAACAAGGCGCATACAATTATGGCGGCCTACTATCAGGAGCATTCAAAAAATAAGTGAACTCAGCACTTGAGTGAAGGTTTCGCGTTCCGGGTTTTGTGTTTCGGGTTCTTTCAGTGTAACAGAGTGATTAACTTCAACATTCATGTACTTTACAGTAGTATTATTACGTTGTTTCAAATAATGAAGTATCCCAAAGCGCGGCAGCAACCCGAAACTCCAAACGCGAAACCCGAAACCATTACTGCCCATAAAAATACCGCGTCCTGTTAATCCGCAGGTCGCGCAAAATACCACTCTTGGGATTGATCGTGATATTGAAAGTGCGGATAAGCCCCACAGGCGTAACATTGATGGACAACTGCCAGCAGTGCAATTCGCGTGAAATGAACATCGAGAGGGTTTGTATAGAGGAAGATTTGAAATCGTAATACGTATTCATACCCACCTTCCATTTGGGCGTAAGGTTGAAATCGCCATTCAGGCTCAGGTTGGCATTCGTTTGGGTTTCCCAGCCAGAATAATCAGCTTTAAAATTACGGGTGAAATTGAAAGAGAACGACGTATTCAATGACCAGGGAATATTGAAATCGGCAAATTCTGCCGCATTCCGCTGCACATAAGCAAGCTGCTCCATTTGCTCCTCCGGCGTCATGGGGGGCAGGTTCTGGTTTTCAAACTGGTCCTCTTTTTCAGCCGCTTTCTTATCATCCTTGGGCTTGCTCTGGAAAGAAGTAGAGATCGCTATATTACCGCTGGTAATACGTCCCAGCGAAAGCCCACCGCCTTTCCAGGCATACTCATTAATCCGGTCACCCCGCGCATTTACCTTATAAGGGTCCAGGTTGGCGCCGGCGGTAATATTGATCTTCTCAAACAAAGTACTCCGGAAATACAGGCTGATATTGGACAGCTTAAAAGAATCGGCCAGGAAATTATAACCACCGTTAAAACCGAAACCATCTATCAGGCGTATCTTTTTAATCCCACCATCAGCCGTATCTTTTTTGGAACGCACTTTGGCCTCCAGGTTATTGTCAATACCAAAGCTGATACCGCCAAACTCCCCTTCGCCAAAAGGCCCGAAAATAGTGCCTTCATAATAAGAGAACCGGTATTTCGTACTATCAGCACTAATCATTGTGGTATAATAATCCTTTTTGGCCATATCAGGCTTATAGCTGATCGAAAAAGTAGGCCGTACTACGTGGCGGATAGCCCTGAGCGCACTGTTCTTACCAAAATTCTCAAACTTGCCGAAGAGAGCTGTACTGATGCCCAAACTAAAAGAGATATCCTGCGAGGTAAAAAAGCCCTTTTGGATCAATGTATCTACATCCTGACCTGCTGAATCCCAATAACGGGTAAACTTCCGGGAATACCATTTCTGCTGGTAGCTGATACCGGGCGATACCTGGAAAGGCCCCAGGGAAGGCAGGGAAAGCTGAATAGGGATATTGTGCTGCGCGCCCCATTGCATCGTATCAACAAGTTTGCTGAGACTGAAGTCCTTCTCATAAATACTGATCTGGTTGGCCACGTTGGTATTTAATCCTATCCCCAGCTTTTCATACCATTTTGATTCACCGACCGGTTCTTTAGGCGCCAGCGGATAAAAAGTGTTCACGGTAAATGCCACATTGGGCAGGTTCATATTGATCAGCGTCGTCGTATTATTCTGGCTGTGGTTGGCGCTGGCAGTCAGGTTAAACATCGTGCCCCATGTTTTCGAATACGTAATAGAAGAGTTCAGGTTATTCTGGTAATTACGCATGGGGTTATTCGTCACATACTGGTTGAATTTGGACGAACCGGCATTCACGTTGGCGCTGAAGGACTGGCCTGGCCTGGCGCGGCTGTCAACCGTATGGCTCCAGGCTATATTAAACGTTTGGGCGGTTGTAAACTCCTGTTTGGCATCATCACTCAATAGCCGGGTACTTTGGTACGACAGGTTCAGCGTACCATTATAACGATAGCGCTTGCGGTAAGTAGGTGTTACAAAAGCCGCCCAGCCGCCATAAGAATAAATATTCGTGCGCAGCGTCACATCAAAATAATCATTCAATACCTGGTAATAACCCAACCCTTCCAGGCCCAGGCCAAACTGGTCGCTGGCAGTAAACTGCGGCGGAAGCAGGCCCGAATGCCTGCCCTGCGAAAGCGGGAAAAATCCAAAAGGCAGGTAGATAGGCACGGGTACGCCTTCAAACTCCGGGTGTATAGGTCCCGTTACAGCCAGTTTCTGACTCACCATCTTCATCCTGGGCGTGCGGAAAGCAAAGTGGGGCGTATCGAGATTACAGGTAGTAATAAGACCCCGGGCAGCAAAATATTCAGTGGGTGATACCTTCTTGATCTTTCCTCCCTGTACAAACATCTCCCCTTGCGCCGTGATCGTAGACTGGGTGATCCCCTTCTGCGTCTTTGTATTAAAACGCATAAAATCAGCATCCATCTTCGTATCATTCTGGATCATCCGGGGCCGGCCGATAATATTTCCCGCCGAATCGCGCCGGAAAGTGGCCACTACCTCATTCTTCTGGTTGTCCATTTCAATACTGTCGGCCGTAAGGTCCATATCCTTATACTTCACATTGCCCTTACTATACAGGATGATCTTTTTAGTGGGCACTTCCAGTACAATAGAGTCGGAAGCAGAATAATGCACCGGGGCGTCCAGCGAATCCTTCGACATCTTCACATCGAAAGTATCCCGCTGAACAATGGAGGAATCACGTACAGCAGGAACCGTATCTGTCTTGGGTTTCGTTGTATCCTGGAAAGCCGTTAAGGAATTCCCAAAACTGGTATTGGATGAATAATTACCCAGCACATTCATCGTTAATAACAACAATGAAAGCAGTAATACCGGCAAGGGAAGTTCTTTTAGGCTATTTTTGCGTCCGTTAATCATATGCAGTGGTGGGCAAAAATAGTTATTAATGCATTAAGATTATGTGAAGATTGGCAGGCCCATAAAATCATAACAAAATATGTTTAAAAGAATTACAGGCATTATAGTTTTTGCTGTTTCGAGTTGCTTACTCATCGCGTTCACTGGCAAAAAACCCGCTCCACACAAGCAAAAACCTGTATTGGGCACCATCATCATAGACCCCGGCCATGGTGGTATGGACCCCGGCACACTGGGGGCTTACTCCCGGGAATCCCGCGTGGCCCTGGCCGTCTCCCTCAAACTGGGCAAAGCGATCAAAGCAGCATTTCCCGATAGCAAAGTCCTCTTCACCCGCACTACCGATATTTTGTCCGGTAATGTAAGAACGCTGAAAGAGTCCTACTATTACAGGTCCGACTTCGCCAACCAGTCCAACGGCGATCTCTTCATCAGCATACATTGCAATATGGTGGGTAAAAAAGCGGGGGGCTGGTATGAGAAAAAGATCGTGTCGTACAAAAATGTAACCACCGGCAAAGGAAAAAAGAAAAAAACAAAGAAGGTCCCTGTCTATAAATCTTATTACGTAAAAAATACCCATAAAGGAACAGAGACCTATATCTGGGCAGCCGACCGCGTAGGCTTCAAAGGGGAAGCCATCAACCAGCGGCAGGAAGAAAGCGGTGAAAAGAACGACAGCTCCCTCAACTTCGACATGAGTTCACCGGAAGCCCGCATCAGGGCGCAGTTATATGAAAAGAAATACTTCAGCAAAAGCCTTCTGCTGGCCAACTTTGTAGAAGAAGCCTTTGAAAAAGGAGGCCGTAAAAGCTATGGCGTCAAGCAGCGCAATGAAGAAGGCATCTGGGTGTTACAGGCCACGGGAATGCCCAGTATACTCGTAGAGACCGGTTTCCTTTCCAATACAGAAGAAGAAAAATACCTCAACAGTGAAAAAGGACAGAACGAAGTAGTTGCCGCCATCATCACCGCCCTGAAAAAGTACAAAACCGCCCTCGAAGCCACCAAATAGCTAATATTAACGTATTAATAAGCATCTACATCCGTTATTTTTGCATCTTTCCTCGTAGCTTAAATTAGAAGCCGGATTGTAATATGATAAAAAAAGTCACCTGTTATCTGCTGATCGCTACAGTGTTTACGGTACTGACGTCTTTCTATACGAAACCCGTAGGAGCAACACAGAAACCTGTGATCAGGACCATTATTATAGATGCAGGCCATGGCGGCTCCGACAATGGCGCCCGGGGCGATTACTCTTTTGAAAAAGACATCTGCCTCGACGTAGCCCTGAAACTGGGCAAAAAACTGGAGCAGGAATTCCCGGATATCAAAGTCCTCTATACCCGCACCAAAGATGAATATCCTTCTATCAAGGCAAGGGCCGACTTTGCCAATGCCAACAAGGGCGACCTGTTTGTATCCATTCACGTAAATGCAGGCCCGCCAATAAAGCACTCCAAATTTGCCGGGTATAAAACACAAACCTACTATACCGGTAAAGGTAAAAGCCGTAAAAAACGCACCCGCCGCGTGCCCAGGTACAACATATACTATACCGAAAACCCTTCCAATGGCACCGAAACCTATATCTGGGCGGCCGACCGTACAGACGCAAAAGGAGAGTTTATAACCGACCGCCTCTCCGAAGAAGTCAACGACTCCACCGAATATGCGCCCGATATCAATGACCCGGAATTCAAGGCCAAATCATTGCTGTGGACCAAACGCTTTTTCGACAAAAGCCTGATGCTTGCCACCATGGTAGAAGAAGAATTTGTGAGTGGCGGCCGGGTAAGCCGGGGCGTAAAACAACGGAATGAAAAAGGCATCTGGGTGCTGCAGGCCACTGCCATGCCCAGTATACTGGTGGAAACCGGGTTCATCACCCATCGCCCCGATGAAGACTACCTGAACAGCAATAAAGGCCAGGAGGAAATAGCCAGCCACGTAATGGCCGCCATCAAACGCTATAAAGCGGCTACTGAAGGCACTCCTGCCCCAAAACAGGGGTTTTAAAGGGCCCGGAAGCAGGGAACCTGGCTTTTTCTGTGGTAGAGTTTGTATTTTTCAGACTTCATACTTCATACTTCAGACCTCGTAATTCCTTATTTTTGTTGATAATATACTTTTTTAAGGTCGGCCTTGAAAAGTATCATTTCACACCAAACAGCCCGTAAATGAAAATTTCGAATGAAACCAAGGTAGGCGCACTGACTGCTATAGCTATTGTAATACTGATTTTGGGCTTTAACTTTCTGAAAGGAAGAAATCTTGCCGACCGGAGTGATAAAATATATGCCGAATTCCCCAGCGTAGAAGGCTTGCAGGTTTCCAACCCGGTATTTATAAAAGGGCTCCAGGTAGGGAAAGTCTATGCCATGAAGGAAAAAGACGAAAACCTTTCCGGTGTCATTGTTACCATCAGCCTGAACAAAAGAGTTAACATTCCCAAAAACTCTTTGGCTACCATTGGCAGTGAACTACTGGGTACCAGCTCTGTTAAGATCAACATGGGCAACAGCCCCACCTACATACAGGATGGTGATACCCTTTCCACCATGAAAACCCTGGGCCTGGCCGATAAACTGCAAAGCAGCCTCGACCCTACCCTGGCCAAGGTCAACAAAACCCTGGAATCCCTTGACCTCGTTTTGCATAACCTGAACAGTACACTGGACCCCAATACCAAAAACAACCTGCAGTCCATCATTGCCAACCTCACCAACTCCTCCAAATCACTGGAAAAATTACTCGATGCACAGACCGGTATGCTGGCCAAAACACTGGCCAATACAGAATCTGTTACCGGCAACCTGGCAAAGAACAATGACAAGATCAATGCAACGGTTGATAACCTGGAAAAAGCAACCGGCAAACTGGCCAATGCAAAATTTGATGAAGCGGTAGCCAGCCTTCAGAGCACCATGGCCAAACTGGAAGCCACAGTTGATAAAGTGAACAGCAACCAAAGCTCACTGGGCGCACTGTTAAATGATCGCAAATTGTACGACCAGCTATTACAAACCAATCGTAGTTTGACTACCTTGCTCGACGACCTGCGGATGCATCCAAAACGCTATGTAAACATCTCTGTATTTGGAAAGAAAGACAAAAAAGGTCCGCTCATGTCACCTATATATGATTCTACTTCTACGAAACAAGGAAACCAGTAAGATGTTAAGGGTTATCGGTTTGCTCGTATTACTGGCATTTGTGTGCTCAGGCATTACTGCACAGGTAACACCTGTAACGCCGACTCCTGCACAGGATACAGGCAGCAAAAGAATGGTAGAGATCATCCATGCCGATGTTATACGGACAGAAATAAAAGATTCTGTCACAGAACTGAAAACGCTGGCGGGTAAAGTACACCTGGTCCAGGGCAAAACACACTTCTTCTGCGACAGTGCCATCATCAACAGTTACACCAAAATAGTAGAGGCCTTTGGCCATATCCATATCAACGATGCCGACAGTGTGCATACCTACAGTGATTACCTCATCTACTACTCGAACACCAAAATGGCAACGCTGAAAAAGAATGCCAAACTTACTGACGGTAAAACGACGCTGCTAACGGATGAGCTGCACTATGACGTCAACCAGAAAATAGGCGAATACTTTAATGGCGGGCGGGTACTTAACAACAAATCTGTACTTACCAGCAAGGAAGCCACCTATTACGGCGAACTGAAAGACGTTTACTTCAAGAAAGATGTAGTACTCACCGATCCCCAGTACCTCCTCAAATCAGATTCACTGCTCTACAATACCACCACTGAAATTGCCACTTTTATTACACAGACCTACATTGAAGACAGTGCGAAAAGAAAGATCACTACGAAGGAAGGATATTATGACCTGAAGAAGGGCAGTGCCACCCTGGGCAAGCGCCCCATCATTGAAGACACCAAGGCAAGAACAAAAACGATTGCCGATATTGTGGAAACGGACGACTCCACCGGCATTACCACACTCATCGGGCGGGCAGTGCATATAGACAGTGCGCAGGGAGTTTCTTTGCTGGCCAACTTTATACGGACCAACAAAAAGGAAGAAACGCTTTTTGCTACCCAGCATCCGCTCATGATCATCAAGCAGGACAATGATTCTATTTATGTAACAGCCGACACCCTCTTCTCCGGCAGGTTAAGTAAACTGAAAGCGTTGCAGGATTCCCTCGCCAGTAAAGACTCGCTTGCAGGCAAGGATACGCTCCTCACCAGGAGTCAAACCGATACCATCAGGAGAGCTGTCACCATCAATATCCAGGACAAGAACAAGAACGATAGTGCCGACCGTTACTTCCAGGGTTATCACCACGTACGTATCTATTCCGATTCCCTGCAGGCAGTGGCCGATAGTATGTTCTATTCAGGCGCCGACTCCATATTCAAGCTGTTCACAGATCCCGTTGCCTGGGCCAATGACAGCCAGATCACCGGCGATACTATGTACCTCTATACAAAGAACAAGAAGCCGGAAAGGCTCTTTGTATTTGAAAATGGCTTTGCGATTAACAAAGCCGGCAAGGACATGTTTAACCAGCTCAGGGGCAACCGGCTGAACGGTTACTTTGTTGATGGCAATATTGATTACATGCGCGCCAAAGGCAATGCGGAAAGTGTGTTCTATGCAATGGATGAAGACAGCGCGCTGGTAGGCATCAACAAAGCATCGGGAGACATCATAGACCTGCGTTTTGTGAACAAAGAGCTCAACAAAGTAGTCATCATCAGCGATCCCAAGGGAACCATGTTTCCCGCCAAACAGGCCACCGAACAGGATAAAGTACTCCGCAGCTTCAAATGGCTGGAAGCCCGCAGACCCAAGACAAAGTTTGAACTATTCGGAAACTAATTACAACAACTTTAACACCCCCTCTTTAATACTCCGGCACCATTTTTCGTTCATAACTATCAAACCGGACGGAATATGAAACGCCTCACGTTGTTCTTTACAGTAACAGCTTTGCTTATTGTTATCAGTCAGCAATCATCAGCACAGGCTGCACCGGATTACAGGCTGGGACTGGGCATACGGCTCAGTAACTCCACGCCAACACTCAACAACTCTTTTAGTGGCAAATACTTCATTACAGACCGCAGTGCCGTAGAAGGTCTCGTATCATTCGGCAGCCGCTTTGGCTTGGGCGCCCTGCTGGAGATACACCAGCCCTTTGCTTCAGCGCCTGGACTACGCTGGTTCTATGGTGCAGGCGCCTATGTAGGCTGGCAGGATAGTGAAACCTACCTGGGCCCTACTGGTATATTGGGCCTCGATTATAAATTTGCCAATGCGCCCATCAACCTGTCACTCGATTGGAAACCGGAACTGGACATCATACCCGATATCAACTTCGTTCCGGATGCCTTTGCACTCACGGTACGCTTCACCTTGAAATAACAGCTCGTAGCCACGCTGCGAAGCTTGTACTTGCTCTGCGAGGGCTTGCAGCCTCGCAGCCCTATTCCGTTGCCTTTGGCAACACTTTCTTCAAACCGCACAACTGTTCTCTGTGGCATCAGCAGCCACCTTCCACCTAATCCTCAAAATCCGTTAATCCCAGTTCAGACATCTACGCAATCGTTTGCCCCATGCAGGAATATGCACATTCATGCAGGAATTAAAGCCTTTTAATAACTTTTCTATCCACTTTATGTCAATTTATGCAACAATCTGCCTAATTTGAGGGCATTAACCAGGCTATATGCTTAAAAAAGAACGACAAGCTTACATACTCCGGCAAGTAAACCTGCATAATAAAGTATTGTCTTCCACCCTGAGCTCAGAGATCCATGTATCGGAAGATACCATTCGCAGAGACCTGCATGAACTGGCAGAAGACGGTAGGATCATCAAAGTACATGGCGGCGCCCTCTCCCACTCTTTTCATGATGTGTACAACCCCTCCGGCCATATTTACCTGCACGATCATAAAAAAGTAATTGCTGAAAAAGCAGCCGCCCTCATTGAGGATGGCATGTATGTATTAACCAGTGGCGGTTCTACCATCCTGGAGCTGGCCCGGGTATTGCCCCCGCAGCTCAGGGCCACCTTTGTATCAGGCAGCCTGCCTGCCATCGTGGAGTACCTCCACCATCCCAACATAGAGGTCATTGTCATCGGCGATAAAATATCCAGGAATGGCCGCATCACCGTAGGCGGTGATGCCATTTCCAAAATTGGCCATATCCGCGCCGACCTCTGTTTCCTCGGTGTGGATGCCATCCACGTACAGCACGGCGTTACCGACAGCGACTGGGATGTGGTGCAGCTTAAAAAGGCCATGATCGAATCGTCGCAGAAGGTCGTATGCCTCAGCATTGCTGAAAAGACCAATGCCGTAAAACCGGTCCATGTGTGCCCCGTAGGCAGCATTCATACCCTGATCACTGAACTGCCACCGGGTGATCCTTTATTACAGCCCTATGTCAATGCAGGCATAGAGGTATTATAAATCAGCATTTGTTCATAGCATTCATACTCATCCGTACCCTTATCCTTCCCGTTCCCTGCATCAACCAGGCTCCATACACTTTAAATAACAATTTATGAGATCTACTAAACTACTAATGTTGCTTGTACTGCTTTGCCTTACCGGCTTTGCGTATGGGCAAACCATCACCGGGGAGATCATCGACAAATCCAGCCGGTCGCCCATCTCTGCTGCTACCATTACCGGCAGCAAAAGCAAAAAGTCGGCTGTAACCGATGCCAATGGGAAATTCACCATTGAACTGAGTGGCGATAAAAGCATAGAAGTATCCCATGTAGGATACACCACGCAAACAGTAGGCATCACCACTGCCTCCAATTACAATATTGAACTGGAGGCATCCAACTCTTCCCTTGACCAGGTAGTGGTAGTAGCGTATGGTTCCCAGAAAAAAGCCAACCTCACCGGTGCCGTTACTACGGTAGATGTTTCAAAGACCATGCAAAGCAGACCGGTCAACGATCCTGCCAAAGCCTTGCAGGGCGTGGTTCCCGGTTTAACCATCACCTATAGCAACGGTGGACTTACAGCAGGTCCTGGTATCAACATCCGGGGTATTGGCTCCGTCAGCGGCAGCAGTAAGCCACTCATCATGGTGGATAATGTGGAAACACCCGACCTGTCTATCATCAATCCCAATGATATTGAGAGCGTATCTGTATTGAAAGATGCTGCTTCTACTTCTATCTATGGGGCCCGCGCCGCTTTTGGCGTTATCCTCATTAAAACAAAATCGGGCAAACGCAACCAGAAGACATCCGTTGTATACTCCAACAACTTCTCCTGGAATAAGCCCACTACCCTGCCCGACTTTTCAGATCCTGTACCGGAGCTCACAGCCCTGAATGAAGCATCCCAACGCTCCAACATTACCAATCCGGAAATATTTGGTATGAAACTGACTACGCTGCGGGATGGCATCAGGAACTGGCAACAGAAATATGCCAACAACCGGAAAGGCAATGAAATGGTGGATGGAGAAGACTTTGAATTCAACACCGCCGAAAACCGCATGTACTTCTATCGTGTATGGGATGCAAAAGGCATCATGTTAAAAGATTACACACACGAACAACAACAAAACATACGTATACAAGGCGGTAGCGAAAAAATAGGTTACTACATGTCGTTTGGTTATGCGCATGAAGATGGTATCCTGAAAATGAATGCCGACGACCTGAAGAAATACAACATCACGGCCTCTGTCAGTGCAGCCGTTACCCCCTGGATGGATGCAGATGTAAAAATGCTCTACCGCAACTTTAAATACGAAGCGCCTTTCCAGTACCAGGATTACTGGTATTACTTCTGGCGCTGGGGTGCCTACTTTCCCTATGGCACCTACAACGGCAACTACTTCCGCCATACCCCTGCTTATCTGGCCCAGGCCAATACCAATGAAGCAATTGACAACTACAACCGGATTGACCTTGGTACAACCTTCAAGATTACTAAAAACCTGAACATTCGTGCCGATTACACCATTGGCCGTGATAATGTAACGCGCCATGAAGCCGGCGGCCCGGTGATGGCCTACGATTTCTGGGCTGCCGGGTATCCTAAACTGGCCAATATAGCTACCGTATCACAGGACAGAACATCTTATGGCAGCGGCAGATACCTGGTGAATACACTGAATGCCTATGCTACCTATAACAATACCTTCTTTGATGATCATTCCATAAAACTTACCGCCGGGGCAAACATGGAAGATAACGAGTCACTCAACTTCACGGCTGAGCGCAGGGCATTGCTCGATCCCGAAAAAGATGAATTGGGACTCGCTACCAGTGATCAGTTTGCAACAGGCAACCACCGCAAGAATTCCTATGCTGGTTATTTTGGCCGCATCAACTACGACTACCTCGGTAAATACCTGCTGGAACTGAATGGACGTTATGATGGTTCTTCCTCTTTTTCTCCGGAGGATCGCTGGGCCTGGTTCTCTTCTGTTTCGGCCGGATACCGCATCACAGAGGAAAAATTTATGGAGTCGCTCAAGCCACTCCTTTCCGACATGAAATTACGGGTGTCTTATGGGTCAGTCGGAAACCAGGATGTAGGAGACAACTTTTACCTGGAAACAATGAGCAATACCTTAGCGAGCTGGATCCTGCCCGGCACCACCTCCCGTGTTACAACCATCAATGCGCCCAGGCCGGTGGCTCAATCGCTTACCTGGGAAAAAGTAACGACACTTGACCTCGGTACCGACATTCGCCTGTTGGATAACAAAATAGGCGTAACCTTCGATTGGTACCAGCGTACTACTTCAGGTATGCTCATCAATCCGGCCATACCTGCCACCTTTGGCTCTGCTGCGCCCAAGATCAACTCCGGTGAGATGCGTAACCGCGGTTGGGAGCTGAGCATTGACGGAAATTACAACGTAACAAAAGACCTGAACCTCTATGGCATAATTACCCTGGCCGATAACAAAGCGGTGATCACCAAATGGAATAACCCATCCAAACTCATCAACCAGCACTACGAAGGGAAAGTATGGGGCGAAATATGGGGTTTTGAAACAGATGGTTACTTCCAGTCAGCCGATGACGTGACCAAGTCACCCAGCCAAACAGCCATCGCAGGAGACAAATTTGTTTACGGTCCCGGCGATATCAAATACAAAGACCTCAATGGCGACAAGCTGATCAATGGTGGTAAAGCCAGCGCACTGGACCCCGGCGATATGAAAGTAATTGGCAACAGCCAGCCCCGCTACCAGTACAGCGCCAGGATTGGTGGCAATTACAAAGGATTTGACCTTGACATCTACATCCAGGGAGTGGGCAAACGTGACTACTGGGGAATAGGCAACATCGCTATACCCATGTACCAGGGAGCCGATATCCTGTATGCCCACCAACTGGACTATTGGACACCCGACAATACAGATGCCCGTTACCCACGTCCCTTTATTGGCAATGCCAGTGGTAAGATCAGTGGTTTATCCAATGGTGGCAACAACTTTTATCCGCAAACCAAATACCTGCAGAACCTGGCCTATTGCCGGTTGAAAAATGTCACACTGGGTTATACATTGCCCGCCGCATTGGTGACAAAATATAAAATTCAAAAACTACGCATATACATGAGTGGTCAAAACCTGGCAGAGATCTCCAATGTGGGCCTTCCCCTCGATCCGGAAATTACAGATGGTGGCGACTTTAACTTCCTGGGCAGGACCTTCCCTTTCGAGCGGAACTTCTCCTTTGGTTTACAGTTAACCTTCTAACCGAATTGTGTAGTATTAAAATCAAAATCATGAAACTTATACATAAATTGCTCACCCTGTCGGCTGCGGCGCTCTCGCTCACCGGATGTTCCAAATACCTGGAAACCGAAGTACCGGACCAGTTTACCGACGACATTTATTGGACCAGCGAAAACAATGTAAGGACCTATAGCTGGGAGTTCTATAACCTGTTCACCGGGTTTGGTACGGGTACAACTGCCGACTTCTATTTCTCTACCTTTTCCGACGACCAGGCTGCTACAGGATTAAATACCTATCCTACAGTAGCGGCTCCCAGCAATAGTACCTGGGATTGGGGCTATATCCGTAAGGCCAACATCATGCTCAACCGGATAAACATAGTACCCATGAGCGATGACGCGAAGAACCACTGGAGAGGTATCGCCCGTTTCTTCCGGGCTTTTGATTACTTTAATAAAGTGAGAACCTTTGGAGATGTACCCTGGATCGGTACTCCCTTAGTGATCACTGATACGGCGGTGATCTACAAGCCCCGCGACCCGCGGAAACTGATCATGGACAGTGTGCTGGCCGACATCAACTTTGCCATCGATAACTTAAAGACTGATGGCAGCAATACAGTGAACAAGAATGTGGCGCTGGCTTTTAAATCAAGGGTATGCCTTTTCGAGGGCACTTACCGTAAATACCACACGGAATTAGGGCTGACCGATGCTGCCACATGGCTGCAGGACGCTAAAGATGCTGCTGAAAAAGTGATGGCCGCCTCCTATAAATTAGGAGATTACAAAGAACTGTACAGCTCGCTGGACCTCTCAAAGAATACGGAAGTACTTCTTTACAAGATCTATGTGCCCGGTGCTTTGACACATTCTGTGATTGGTTATACCAATAGCAGTACCCAGATGCATGGTCTTACCAAATCGGCAGTGGAATCATACGTAGCAACGGATGGTTTACCCATCGGCCTGTCGCCCTTATACCAGGGAGATGCCGATATCAAAAAAGTACGTGCCGACCGCGATAAACGACTGCTGGCAACCATTGATACATTCCTGTGTTACAATGGTACATTGGTAGGTGGCCTTAGCTCCAGCTCTGGTTACCGTCCTGCCAAATTCCTGAACCCTGCCGCTACCCAACTGGCGCCCAACAATGAAACAGATGCGCCCATCTTCTACCTCAGCGAAGTGTTGCTCAACTATGCTGAAGCAGTGGCAGAATTAGATCAGATGGGACAATACACACTCAGCCAGGGTGACCTCGATAAATCAGTCAACCTCTTACGCGCCCGTGCCGGCGTAGTCAAACTGGAGGCACCCGGTGGTCAAACTGTAGCGGTGAACGGGACTGTTTTCGTAGACCCTAAAAAAGAGGCAGATGTAACACCCCTCATCTGGGAGGTCCGCCGTGAAAGACGTGTCGAACTGATGATGGACGGATTCCGTTACCAGGATCTCATGCGCTGGAAAAAAGGAGAATACCTGGACAATGCAAAGAACCCTGATATCTTCCTGGGCGCCAAAGTACCCGATAACGGTAAAGTATTGCGCAATGCTGCCGGCTATATCATGACCTATACCGCAGCCACCAAAAGAACATTCATTAATCCCAAACATTACTTAACCGCCGTACCAACCGGTCAGATCGCTTTATACCCTGCCGGTATGCTTACCCAGAATTCGGGCTGGGAGCAATAATTTCTTCATTCAACCAGGTCAGATGAGAGAAGAAGAGGATGTCGAATAAGGCATCCTCTTTTTATTATTAGCTGCTACAATCCAACAATAAAACTGCTGCCCTTTCCGGCTTCGCTTTCTATTGACAAGGTTCATTCCCCGCAGAGTCTCCGGCTTCACTCATACATAATAAACCTTGTACTCCTGATTTTTACACTAAATTCGTTTAGACGCAATATCCATTGCCGGGACTCTGCGGCTCCTGAAGACATAAAACCGAATATCCATATGACTGTACGAAGAACCATCACTGAATCGGACGGTATCTATTTCATTATCCGGCCGCATATCTGCACAGTTCTGCAAAGTATTATCTGACCGGCAGCCAGGGCATATTCCCGGTGACAAATTATATGGAAATACAGGATATTGATCTGACTAAACACTGAGCCGCAGAGTCCTCCTCAACCCACAGAGCCATAGCGGAGAGACTCTGCGGGGAAATAAAAATAATTTCCATATCTTCCTATATCGTTTAAAAACAACCGATATGGAAATTTTAGTAACTATCCTGATTGGCGCCATTGCCGGATGGCTTGGCAGCAAGATTTTCTCAGGCAGCGGCTTAGGCCTTCTTGGCAATATTGTAGTAGGTATATTGGGAGGGATTGTAGGTTACTGGCTGTTAGGAAAACTGGGCATTAGCCTGGGGTCAGGATGGATTGGCGCTATACTCACCGGCGCCGTTGGGGCCATTGTGATATTGGCGCTAATAAACCTTGTATTTAAAAAATAATAACAGGACACCAGCTCCCTAAATCCGTCTTCAATGGGAAGGCAAGGTAGGAGGTATGGTCTGGGAATGGTCTAAGAGTGCTCTGGGAATGGTACAGAACTCCTGGTGCAATAGTACTATCTTAGAGCTATCCCAGAGCTACCTTAGTGCTATCTCAGAGCAGTTCCTGACCGTTACCCTACGGTTAGGCACCCAGTAATCATTACCTATTCACTCCACGGATGCGCCCTAATCGTTTCATTATATCGTCGCCGGTATTCCTTTTCCCGTTCACGCCAGTCAAGTAAATGGCGCGACAGTTTCTTTACCGGTTTTGCTTCCAGCAGATCCTGTAGTGTACTCCTAATGCGCCGTGAGCGGCGGCGGTGAGGTGCCTTTAGTATTTCATTCCCCGCAGAGTCTCCGGCTTCGCTCATACATAATAAACCTTGTACTCCTAATTTTTATACTAAATTCGTTTAGATGCAATATCCATTGCCGGGACTCTGCGGCTCCTGAAGATATAAAACCGAATATCCATATGACTGTACGAAGAACCATCACTGAATCGGACGGTATTTATTTCATTACTTTTACCTGCTACCAATGGCTGCATCTTTTAGAGGAGGTCAATGGATATGATATCGTCTATAAACAGTTCGATATACTTAAACAAGAAGGACACTTTATCGTTGGTTATGTAATCATGCCTAACCATATCCATGTATTGATTGCGTTCAGAAATTCGGAGCAGCTTATCAATCAAAGGATAGGAGCCGTAAAAAGATTCATGGCCTATGAAATCATCCGTAGGCTGCAAAAAGCAGCGAAAACGAGTACCTTACAAATCCTTACCAAAGGGGTAAACGCTACAGCCCGGAAAAGAGGCAAGCTGCATGAGGTATTTGAGCCGTCCTTTGATGGCAAGCATTGTCGCTCGTCCCTGTTTATTAAACAAAAACTGGATTATATTCATCATAATCCCTGTTCAGGAAAATGGCAATTGGTGGATTACCCGGCTGCATATCTGCACAGCTCTGCAAAGTATTATCTGACCGGCAGTCAGGGCATATTCCCGGTGACAAATTATATGGAAATACAGGATATTGATCTGACTAAACACTGAGCCGCAGAGTCCTCCTCTACCCACAGAGCCATAGCGGAGAGACTCTGCGGGGAAATAAAATACCGCCTCTACCAGAGGACTATTTAGGCCAACCACAATGGGAAGAGCAGGAACAATTGCAGAATATAACTTTGGCAGAGTTATTGGAACAACTTCAGCAGGAGCTCCTGCAACAAGTTTAAGAGTTATTATAGGAACAAATGGCAATGTAGTAACGGCCTTTCCTTTTTAAATAATCAATCATGTTTGAAATAGAATACAATTTTTCTAATACCAATTCTGAGAATATTGTTGATGCAGATGAAACTACATTAAGGTATAGCCTTTTTTTAG
The DNA here is from genome assembly GCF_011759375.1 of Paraflavitalea devenefica. Taxonomy (NCBI): domain Bacteria; kingdom Pseudomonadati; phylum Bacteroidota; class Chitinophagia; order Chitinophagales; family Chitinophagaceae; genus Paraflavitalea; species Paraflavitalea devenefica. The sequence continues at coordinate 237,969 of NZ_JAARML010000006.1, forward strand.
GAAACTTAACTTTAAAGAATGCAGGTAAATCGATAAAAATTGATTGGGATTGGGTACCACTTCTAGATTTTGCGTTAAGCATGGTTATGATTTGTGATAATCTACATGAAAATAAAAACGGAGAAGAGTTATTTGAATTTACTGAATCAGATGAGAAAATAATATTTGAAAAGAATGGAAATAAGATAAAAATAACAACATCGTTTACGGATGACGCTTTAGAAATGGATTTTGTAATTTTTAAAACAATAACTGACAAATTTTATAAAAAGCTCATTTCGGATATTTTTATAAAAAACCAAGAATTAAAGGACAATACTGCGTTTATAAAATATCTGGATAAGGCTAAAGACATAAACTAGTAATATCCATTTTTCTTCGCCGCTAAGTCTCCGGCATTATGGTCCTTGATTGTAACAGGGCTTAATGCAAACAATGAACTCGTTAGAAAAGAACCGTAATGTCGGAACTCAGCGGCTCTGAGTACAACTACAGTTTTATCAAAAGCTGGAAAATTGCAGAGAAATCTGGAATCACATCATCACATATTCCCCCCAGGGATAAGCAGTAATCGCTTCATTATATCGTCGCCGGTATTCCTTTTCCCGGTCTCGCCAGTCAAGCAGGTGGCGCGACAGTTTCTTTACCGGTTTTGCTTCCAGCAGATCCTGTAGTGTACTCCTAATGCGCCGTGAGCGGCGGCGGTGAGGCGCTTTCAATATTGTTACAGCAGGTTCCTTCGCGGGTATTGCTGTGCGGGTATATTGTTTGGCCAGATAAGCGATGATGTCTTCTTCCTTCCACTGGTACTTCAGCCAGGTCATGGCTTCACCGGTGAGTTTGCGGTAGAGCGCATGCTCTTTCCGTTCTGCCGGCACCAAGGCATACACTGCTGAACCGATACGGGAAGCTTTGGCCAGCAGGGCGGCATATTGCATCGTTTTGCGGAAAGCGGGGTCTTTCTTCACCCTTTCACCGGTGAGTGAGCTACGGGAACGCAAAAAGTACCTCCCATACATCTTATAGATGCAGAAGCTATCAAAGGTACCCGTTACCGGTGGTATGGTGTCATAGCGCGCCATGCAATATATTATACCTGAAATTAATAAATGAGAACCTGCCAGGGAATACCCTGAAGTGGGTAAAAATGCCTTCCGGTAGACGCAGAGTCCCCTCGGGACAGGACTCTGCTGGGGAAGTCGAACCTTCTCTCATCCTTGTACCAACCTTTTGTCATCCTGGTAGGTTAAAGCGCACTCAGCCCATAGATGGTACAAGGTTTACTAAACTTTTGCATAAGGATAAAGCTGCCTTAATCAACCTGTTAGGGTTATTTTGAGCTTTCCTTCCCGCTGAATGGCTGGCTTACAAACACCCACCAGCCCCTCACAAAACAGCTTGCGAATAACCAAGGGGATGGTACGTAGCTATTAAAGGGATGAAGAATAGATACCCCCACCATAAAGCATATTAAAGGCGCATTTAACTAAAATCACAACTTGGTTACACCATCCGGATAAACGCCTTTATAAACATTCAACTTATTTACAATCAATCACTTCAATTGACGTATATATACCTTCCTGGCCTTGTGTGAAAGGGTACTTGTTCCCTCCCACCCCTTAGTGCTTTTTCGCTCAAAGCTCACGGCTCACAACCTACAACTTAGAATCCCAGATCAGCAAGGGACCAGCCGCAGATCAGCCGTATTTCAGCCGCACTTCAGGAGTATTAAAGGCGCATTTTACTAAAACCGCAACCCGGTTACACCATCATTCGCACTCTCCTCTATACCCTCAAACCATCTCATAATCAACAACTTTTCAGCCTGGCGCCAGTATGCCGCCCGGCCTTGTGCAGGGGGTACTGGTGCCCCAACCCTTAGTCCCTTTCCCGCCTTCCCGCCTTACCGGCTTATCTCCTCCCAATCCCAAAAATCTTTCAATCCCGGTTCAGACAAATTCGTAAATTCATACATATAATCCAATCCCATGGCAAAGCAAATCGCCGGACTCTGCTCCTTCGAAGGCACTTTCGATGACATTACCTTCTATAAAATGGACGGGCAATACTACGCCCGCGCCAAAAGTTCCCTCAGCAGCAAACGCGTCAAAACAAGTCCGGAGTTTAAATGGACCATGGTCTATGCCCGCTTGCTGGCCCGCGCCTCAAAGATCGGCTCGCAGGTCTACAAAGCCCTGCCACCCGGCTGGCGCCAGTTTTGGATGTACCGCTCCTTCACCGGCGAAGCATTCACCTTATTAAAAGAGAATGCCTATACAGACGAAGAAGTAAAACAACTCCTCTGGAAATGTTATGTCGAATACTGGGAACAGCAAAAGGCAGCCGACCCGGACAATCCTATCTTTCAGCCCAAACCCCAAAAGATCAGGAAGAGAAGAAAATACAGCCAGGAATCCATCCAACGCCTCCTGAAACGGAAAGACAAAAACGGCAAACCCAAATGGAGAGACCCGGAAGAAGAAGAAAGAAAACGCCTGGCCAAAGAAAGGAACGCGGCAGCATATGCCCGCCTGCTGGAAAAAGAAAAACAATTGGCGCAACAAAACCTTGAACAGGCAGACCAACAGCCCAAAGGCGGACCAACGCTCAGCCAATGGGTCATTACACAGGACGGCCTCATCACGTTGACCAAAAGACCGCCAGAAACCAGGAGAGATGCACTGGAAATCACCAGCCAAAATCAAAACTCCATACCCCGCATCCCACCCAGGAATTTCCGCATAATACCGCAAACACCACCGCCTATAGGCTATATTGCATAATAAATGCTTATAATATCATGATTGTGCAGGATTACTTACGGCATCATGCAAATTTATTTTCCCACTACTGCAACTTTATGCGTCATTTTACCTAATTTGTGCGGGTAACCGCTAACCGATGCTAAAGAAGGAACGTCAGGCATACATACTGCACCAGGTCAACCTTCACAACAAAGTGTTGTCCTCCAGCCTAAGCCTGGAAATCAGTGTATCAGAAGATACTATCCGGCGCGACCTCCAGGAACTGGCCGATGAAGGCAAGATCATCAAAGTACATGGTGGCGCCCTCTCCCACTCCTTTAACCAGGTCTACTACCCATCCAACAACGTCTATTCGCACGACCATAAAAAGATAATTGCGCAAAAAGCAGCATCCCTGGTAGAAGACGGCATGTTTGTGCTCACTACCGGCGGCACCACCATCATTGAGCTGGCCCGGGCATTGCCCCCGCAACTGAGGGCCACCTTTATATCGGGCAGTATTCCTGCTGTGCTGGAATACATGTACCACCCCACCATTGAGGTCATCCTCATTGGCGACAAAGTATCCAAGAACTCCAAAATAACAGTAGGCAGTGAGGCCATTGCCCAGATCAAACGCATACGGGCCGATGTGTGTTTCCTCGGTGTCAATGCCATCAGCATTAAAGATGGCATTACCGATAGTGACTGGGATGTAGTACATCTCAAAAAAGCCATGATCGAATCCTCCCGGAAAGTAGTGTGCCTGTCCATTGCCGAAAAGATCAATTCACTCCAACCTATCCATATTGCTGAAGTCAATAAAATCCATACGCTGATCACTGAATTATCGCCCGACGATCCGATGCTGAAGCCTTATCGTGATGTAGGTATTGAGGTGTTATAATAGCTTCTGTAGAACAGTTTGTAAATGCACGGGCCCCTGAACCCCTGTGAATAACCATTTCCCTGCCAACCGCCTTATCCCTGTGTAATTCAACGTATACAACGACTGTTTATAACTAAAAGCTAAAAACACAATCAGCTTATGAGAAAGACCCTCCGGCTGCTCCTGGCCGTTCTCCTGTTATTACCGTGCACCTACCTGCCCGCACAGCAGCGAACTGTTAGCGGCACGGTCCTGGCAGACGAAGACAATACCCCACTGCAAGGAGTAACGATCACTAATCGAAACACCAACACACGTGTTCAAACGAACAATGCAGGCTATTTTACCATAGCTGCAGAAAAAGGCCATGTACTTATCCTTACTTACATCGGTTATGCCCGCCAGGAAATCACCGTAGGTGACAATAACCTGGTCAATGCGAAGCTTGTTTCAAAAGAGAACGAGATGGGCGAAGTAGTAGTGACGGCATACGGCATCAAGCGTGAAAAGAAATCGTTGGGTACTGCCGTAACCGAAGTGAAGGGTGAAGACATTGCACAAACCAGGCGTGAGAATTTCATCAACTCCCTGGCTGGCCGCGTACCAGGTGCACAGGTAAATGCTACCAGCGGTGCGCCAGGTGCTTCCACCTCCATCATTCTCCGTGGAGGAAGCGCCGTTAGCCTTAGCAATCAACCTTTGTTTGTCATTGATGGCGTTCCATTGGACAACAATGTGCTGAACCAGGATCGCGACAACATGCTCACCCGGAATACTGCCAACCGAAGTGACGATTTTATGAATCGTGCCGGAGATCTTAACCCCGAGGATATTGAAAGCATCGTTATCTATAAGGGTCCTGAAGCGCAGGCCCTCTATGGAACAGATGCAGCCAACGGTGTTATTATCATTACCACTAAAAAGGGGAAAGCCGGTAAAGCCACGATTACCTACGACAACACCTTCCGTATGGAAGAACTCTACCGCTTTCATAATATACAAAAAGTATATGCCCGCGGACGTAACGGTATTTCAAATCCCACCGAATCGGCCGCAGCTTTTGGAGAAACTACCACTTTCACACCTTTTTACCTGGGCGCAAAATATCCCGATTCTACCGTTTTTTATGACAACATCGACCAGTTTTTCCGTACCGGAAAAACACAACAGCACAACTTAAGTGTGGAAGGCGGTAATGAAGGTTTTACCTTTCGCCTGAATGGTGGTTACACCAATCAACAAGGGGTCATACCATCCTCTGGCTTTCAACGGATATCAGTACGTTTCACCGGTGATGCCAGATTATCACCTAAATCAAGGCTCACTTTTACTACGAATTTTACCAATACCAACGTTGATAAAACCAGTAAAGGTATCGGAAGCTATTACCTGGGCGCTCTTACCTGGCCTACAGATAATGACATGAGCGTTTACCTCAATCCCAATGGTACCCGTAAATTCCTGTTGTCTACCACTACCACAGGCACACAAGAGTACGACAACCCATTCTGGGATGTGAATAAGAATGAAGCAGAAGACAGGACCAATCGTATCTTTGGTAACATTACTTATAATTTCGACCCCTATAAATGGCTGGGCCTTACAGCGATTGTGAGCCTTGACAACTATACTACTACCGGTTACCAGGCAACACATCCCCAATCACGCTATGGCATTGCTTCCAACGGCTGGTTTTCCCAGTATGATGCGATCTACCGCCAGCTTACCGGTAATATCCGGGGTGTGGTGCGCAAGAACTTTGGCGAGATCAGGAACACACTCACAGGTGGATTTTACGTAGAAGACAACAGGCGCGTTATCAATGCAATGAAGGGTGAACGTTTCATGGAGCTGAATGTCAAATCTATTAACAACACGGAGCCTACCACCATGCTTGCCAGCAACCAGCAACAGCAAAGCAGGAAGGTTCGTTTTTACGGTCAATACAGCTTTAACTGGAAAGACATTATCATACCCACCTTCTCACTTTCTTATGAAGGCAACTCGGTACTAATGTCCAGATTCATCAGTAAGAATCCGTTCTACACATTTGGATCAGGCACCCTGGCCGTTAACATTGGCGAGATTAAAGAAGTAAAGGATATGATTTCCGACCTCGACTTGTTTAAATTACGGATTGGCTACTCTACTTCCGGACAGACAGCCGGCTTATTACCCTACAATATAGATCCCAGCTTCCAGGCCGTAACCACTACGGGTGGCGGATATGGATACAGGTTTACCGGTAACAACTTTGAACTGGACCCTCAATTTACTAAAAGCCTTGAATATGGATTTGAATTGGCTATGTTCAAGAATAGACTGGGTGTAAACTTTACGATGTATAACAACAAGACCACTGATCAGATCTTCTTCCCCCGCGTATCATATGGCACCGGCTTTATTCTTAAATACTATAATGGCGGCGACATCCAGAACAAGGGAATGGAAATACAGTTAACCGGTACACCTGTAAGGACCAAGAATTTTGAATGGAATGTGGTAGTGAACTTTGACCGCTTCAGAAATAAAGTACTGAAACTGAATTCAGGCCCCGGTGGCTATTATGATTCTGATACCTGGGTATATGGCAGCCTTCGTTCACAAACAGCTCCCGGCCAATCCATCTATGTACTATACGGGAACTCTTTTGCCACGAACAACAAAGGCGACCTGCTGATCAATCCGGGCTCCGGTTTACCCTCCACACAGGGCAGCTTTGTACCTGTTGCTGACAGGGCACCGGACTTTGCTGTAGGTGTGCAAAACACCGTTACCTGGAAAGGATTGAGCCTTTCTTTCAACCTCGATATGCGCCGTGGTGGTGATATCTTCAATGGTACAGAAATGGCCTTATACCGCAACGGTATCAGTGAGCGTACCCTCGACCGCGAAATACCCCGTGTTATCAAAGGTGTATTAAAAGATGGACTGGAGAATACAGCCCACCCCACTCCCAACAACATCGTGATCATCCCTTATTACAGGAACGATTATTACCAGAGCACTACAGCTTCCACAGCCGGTATCGTGGAAGGCGACTTCGTGGAAAAAGATGTAGACTGGATCCGCCTGCGGGACATCACCTTGAGCTACCGGCTCGCTTCCAATGTAGTGAAAAAGTTGCGTATCAAATCGGCCAGTGTATTTGTTACCGCTACAGACCTGTTCATGATCACCAACTATTCAGGTGCTGATCCTTCTGTGAGCGCTAACAACCCTTCTACTGGTGGTATCGGAGGTATTGGTATTGACTATGGTTCAATATCTACTCCCCGCACATTGAGCGCCGGCGTAAGGTTATCCTTTTAATTGATTTTAAAACACTCGGTATGAAAAAGATACTTTTCATTATACTTGCTGGTTCTGTTCTGCTTACTTCGTGTAAAAAATTCCTGGACATTAACAGTGACCCGGATACGCCACAGAACCCGGACCCTACTTCTGTTTTTCCTGTATTGATATCCAATATTCCCGGGGCAGGCGGTGAACGGGGCACCGGCGGCGTTCAGTTTGATGCACTGTGGATTGGTTCCTATATCCAATTCTGGCATGCTTTTAACTCCAGCCAGAACCAGTTTACCTGGGATGCACATGGACACAATGGTCATACGGCCGACCGTGCCGCCGGTATCTGGAGAGCTACCTACTTTGGGGTGGGAAAAAACATGGAGTACTGTATTGAGGAAGGCCAAAAAAGAGGTCAATGGGACGTCGTAGGCGCTGCGCTCGCAATAAAGGCCTACCTCTTCCAGCTTACCACTAACTATCATGGAGAGATCATCTTCCACGATGCATTTAAAGAAGATTCTCTTTTCTTCCGCTGGGATGACCAGAAAGAAGTGTACAAGGGCGTGGACTCCCTGGCCCGGTTGGCGATCGCTTTCCTCGATAACAAGGAATATAATCCAGCCTCACTTCGCCTCACACGCGGCGACCTTACCTATGGCAACTCTGCCAACTTTGATACTGAAATAGCCCGCTGGAAAAAGTTTGCCTATGGCGTACTGGCCCGTAATTTCAGCGCTATCATTCATAAGCCGCAATATTCTGCAGATAGTGTGATCAAATATACTGACCTGGCGATGGCCAATGGTGCAGATGACTTCGTAGTACCGTTTGAGGCCAGCAGAACAGCGGATGCCAACATCTTTGGCACCTACCGCGATAATATGACGCCCATACGCCAAAGCGATTACATCGTACGTTTACTGGATGGCAGTGTGTTTGCCGGTTCCAACGCCCTGGCCAACCGCGATCCCCGTATCCGTCATATGCTGGTAGCTTCACCTGATACCCTTACCTATTCTGGTAATGGAGGCTACAGGGTAACAATTCCCGGCCTGGGAGATACTGTGCCCACCGCCAGCACCAGACGAAGGGTACCAGTCCTTTGGGGGGATAGTTTATATTCCAACCCAGGCAACGCCAACTTCGCTGCCAAATCAGGTAAATACCTGTTCCAGAATAAAGCGGTAATGCCTGTAATGACCTATTCTGAAATGCAGTTCCTCAAGGCAGAAGCTGCGCTGCGTAAAGGCGATGCCACTACTGCCCATACTGCTTATAAAAATGGCATTAACGGCCACTTTGATTTCATTAATCGCACCAGCTATCCACGCAACCAGAGCGCCTTATTCAACCAAACACCCCTTTCAGCACAGGAAAGAACCGCCTATCTGGCCAGCGCCAATGTCAAACAAAATGCTGCCGACCTCCGCCTGTCGGACATTATGCAGCAGAAATTCATTGCGCTGTGGGGATGGGGATTTGTAGAAACATGGACCGATATGCGTAAATATCACTATTGGGATATTGATGATGTCCAACCAGGCGCTACCGAACAGGTGTATTCAGGCATGATGAAGCCCGTACTACTCTTTGCCGATAACAATGGTAAATATGCTTACCGCGTAAGGCCACGCTACAATTCCGAATATGTATGGAACATTTACATGCCGGAAATTGCCAACTCACCGGAATATCATACCATCGAAACATGGTTTAGCACCAGCCAACCTTAATCATTCTTAATAAGATTAATTATGAAGAAAATATTCGTCGCTATATTGGTTACTGTTTCCTTATTAGCCTGCGAAAAAAATAAGCTGGCTACTAAAAATGAAATTAACCCGGGAGATAATGCCCGTGTTAAAATAGGCTATTTTACTGCCTGGAGGGCCAACCTTGGAGTGCAATTGAAGGTCGATACTGTGCGTATCAGCAACCTGTTTAATTATGCAGTGGCTTATCCCGGAGGCGGTTTTAATACACTGGGTAATAACTATGCAGATTACCTGTCCGTTAGCAGCAAACCCGACACGAAAATCACTGTATCCGTGCCTTATCTCAACACCAGCACCGATTCGCTCGTCGTATTTACCGGAATATTTGACCTGGAAGAAGGCAAAAGACAAACGCTCATGCTCACAGATACGGTGCCCAATGTAGTGGGAACGGTGGTAGTGGATGAAACGCCATCTCCTCCGGCCACTAAAGCCAAATTTAAATTCTTTAATGGTATTCCTAATGTGGGCGTAAACCTGGATATCTATGCCGGTACTGTTAAGCTGGCTTCCGATATTGCTTATACGAAAGTATCTGACTACGTCGAGCTCACCATCACACCCGGCGCTTCGCTCACCTTTGCAGCAGTTAAAACCGGGCTGGCGCCAGGCGGCGCCAATACAGTGGCATCCTACCCCACCACCGGCATGCAAAACGGGCGGACGTATACGATCCTGACAAGAGGGTTTGCAGGACTTGTTTCTCCCGATCCAAGAAGGATGATGGTATCCCTCGTACCCACGTATTAAAATAAAAATTATAGACCCGGAAGCCCCCACAAACATGGGGGCTTCTCTATTAATTTCCTATATTGATTGCCAATTGTATAGCCCTAAAGCATTCATATGAAAAGCAGATCATTTTCAGTTCTTCCCTTTGCATTATTGCTCATCCAGGGTGCCATAGCACAGCAACATAGCTTTGAAAAACCCCTCCTGTCCATTGACTCTTCCCTGCAGCAATACGATGAAGCCTATCCCCGGGAAAACATTTTCCTGGTTACCGACAAAAAAGAATATGTGGCCGGAGAGACCGTATGGCTGAACAGCTTTATCAGTGTACATCAGCAGCCTACATTCCTGAGCAAAACGGTCTATATTGAACTGGCCAACTATGATGGCAAGGTCATTGAAAAGAAGATGTTGCCTGTGGTAAATGGTACCAGTGCTGTAAACATAAAAATTCCCGACACGGTCTCGTCCGGAGCCTACATCATTAACGCCTATACATTATGGATGAAGAATATGCCGGCGACTATTGCGCAAACACAGGTATTCGTTATAGGAGATGATTATGCCGCCAAACCATTCCGTTTACAAAAACAGGAAAGTGTATGCGCCAAAGTGATCATACAACCAGAAGGCGGGGTATGGGGAGAAGGTATAGAGAATAATTTCCTGGTAAGATTAACCGGTAAAAATAACCTGCCCGTAAAAGATACCTTTTACATTACCGATAATACCAATAAACCAATTGCTGCCGGCAGGACCAATGAGTACGGCCTGGCAAAGATCACCTTCACACCGGCAGCCGGTAACAGGACTTATAAGTTCAATGCAACCGGCATGACGTCGAATATCACTTTAGAAGCTTCTAAAGGAATAAGCATAAAAACCGACGCTACCAATAAGAGCAAGCTGTTTATCTCCCTCGACAAAAGCAGCGACAACAAGAAGAACAACTTCCTGGTAATGGGCATTCACCAGAATAAGATCTGTTACCAGTCTGTTTTCGATTTCAATGAAGGCGCTACGGCAACGGCCGTAAACCGCAATAAGTTACCGGCAGGAGTTATCACGTTCTGGGTATTGGATGAAGAGAACACCGTGCTGGCACATCGCAAGATATACAATACACCTGCAGCCATTGCCGGTCCGGAGGTTACGATACAAAATACAGAGGGTAAAAAAAGAATTACCATCCCCTCTACGCTTAATGCCGGCTTTATTACAGCAGTAGCAACGCGCCCCTTGCTTACAGGCGATGGCGGCACAGTGATTAACCTGTTACCCTCGATCCCGGAGCTGCAACAGGACTATTTCGTTGAACTGGATAACCTGCAGACCGATCAATCGCTCGCCGTCATAGATCAACTGTTACTGTCACAAACTACCGGCCTGCTGGGTGCTAAATGGCAGGTGCAGCCACCTGCGCTGAAATACATCGTTGAATCGGGCATTACCATCAGGGGAAAAGTAGCTCCCTTTGTTGGCAAAATAGATGCCCAGGGATACGATGCGGAGCTGATCATTAAAGGAGATGACTCCTCCACTACCCTTTCCAAAGCCAAAACTTTCCCCAATGGCGATTTTACCGTACCCGATGTTCAGTTTAAGAAAGAGGCCCGTATCTATTTCCAGGCCCATAATCCCAAGAACAAGAAGGAACTGATGAAGATGGAACTCTATCCTTCCTTCTTTGACACACTGAAAACAGCAGCCCTGGCGCCATTGATACGTTATCCCAAGGAATACCTGAAAGGGCAGCTTGACCCGGCATTTAAAAAATTACTGGATAGCCTCAAACCTGTTGATCCGCGGTTCAGGGAGTTGCAGCAGGTGGTAGTAACTGCCAAAGCAAAAAGCAGGATGGATTCTTTGAAACAGGAATACCTGAGCCCTATTTTTAATGATGGAACATCTCAGGTGCTGGTGCCTGAAAGAACTAATTACATCAGTATATGGCAGTTTATACGGGGTAGTGTACCCGGTATCATTATTGAGGGCGACCTGCTGGACCCGGTGGTGCGATTTTCCCGTTACAATGAAGCACCCCAAAGCACTGGTACGGGGGAAGACATGAGCGACGCCATGGAAAATCCTACAGGCATCTACTTTTTCCTGAATGAAGTACAGGTTTCCAAAGACGTGCTGAATTCCATTCAGGTAGAAGATATTGCACTGGTTACTGTTAACAAACAGCCAACGGCTACGCTGGGCGCTTATAATGGTTATATAGCCGTATTTACCAAAAAGGGAGCGGCCACTTCTACTACAGATAAGAGCCTTGCCAGTGATAAACGTAAGGGTTATTCTGTAACACGGGAAGTATACCTATATCTGTCTGAAGAAAAAGAACCGCAGCCGGGCAACACCTTGGCCTGGAGAAGCTTTAGCAAGCCTTTACCTAAACCTATAGTTTTTAATGTACCGGGATCATTGAACAGTGAACTGATCATCGGCGGATGGGATGCCAACGGAAAACTGGTCATTGAAAGAAAAACAATCCAGTAATAAAACATTGTCACCCTGAGCTTGTCGAAGGGCTGTCGAAGGAACATTACCGCCTTCCCGTCTTTCTGGCTAAGCCTTTTCCTACCCCCACGGCCAGTTATACGCCACAATAATAGCTGTTATAATACCGGCCAGGTCGGCCAGCAGGGAAACCGGGATGGCGTAGCGGGTTCTTTTGATACCTACAGACCCAAAATACAAAGCCACTACATAAAAAGTAGTTTCCGATGATCCCTGGAACATACAGCTCAGGCGGCCAACAAAAGAATCAGGGCCGTTTTTAGTCATGGCATCAATCATCATGGCCCTGGAACCACTGCCACTGAATGGCCGCATCAACGCAGTAGGCAAAGCAGGAACAAAGTCTGTATTAATACCCAGTTGGGAAAAAAACCATTTAGCGCCCTGCATGATATAATCAAATACGCCGCTATTGCGCAGCACGCTGATGGCTACCAGCATCCCTACCAGGTAAGGTATGATCTTTACCGCCACCTCAAAACCCTGTTTGGCGCCGTCAATAAACGCATCATACACGGCAATCTTCTTATACATACCGCCCAGGATAAACACTACAAAAAGCAGCATAACAAGGCCCGTACTCAATACATTAGAAAAAATAGTGGCATTGGCTGTGCTCAGGTGTCGCAGGAATACCGCCAGGCCCCCCAGGCACGCTGCACCTACCAGCGCAAAGATGATAATGGCTGTCCACTGCCGGCCGCTGAAATGCTGCTTGAAAGCCGTAATGATCATGGCCACCATCGTAGCCACAAACGTACAGATCACACAGGGGATAAAAATATCAGTCGCGTTCTTAGAGCCCACGATCACCCGCTGGGCAATAACACTCATCGGGATAATACTAAGCCCCGAAGCATGCAATACCATAAACATCACCTGCGCATCAGAAGCCGTCTCTTTATCTTTATTCAGTTCCTGCAGGCTTTCCATCGCCTTCAATCCAAAAGGGACAGCCGCATTATCCAGTTGAAGCAGGTTGGCGGAAAAATTCATCATCATATGTCCCATGGCCGGGTGGTTGCGGGGAACGCCGGGAAACAGCTTACTGAAAAAGGGTCCTACGATCCGCGACAATACATTGATCGCTCCGGCCCTTTCCCCGATCTGCATAAAGCCCAGGAACAAAGCCATCAACCCGATCAGGCCAAGGGAAATATCCACCCCTGTCTTGGCGGTCTCAAATACCCCATCAATAATCGCCTTAAACACCACCACATCACCCAGGAAGATCAGCTTGATCAGGGCTACCACAAAAGCGATCAGGAAAAAAGAGATCCACAGATAATTCAATACCATATTGGATGGTTAAAGCGTTGAAGATAAAATAAAGTTATTGAATCTGACCAGTTTTTAATAACATTGGGTATGCTACGAAACATCCTCCTCGTCACCTGGCGCAACCTTACCAAAAACAGGATTTATACGCTTATTAACGTCACCGGCCTTGCCCTTGGTATAGCAGCCTTCCTGCTCATCAGCGCCTATATCAACTTTGAAGAAAGCTATGACCGCACACATGCCGGTGGAGACAATATCTACCGCGTGGAAAGCCGGTTCTACAAAGGCGATCACCTCACCGACGACTGGGCCACCAGCACCAATGGATATGCCAGGGCCATGCAGGACAACCTGCCGGGCATCGTTTCCTATACCCGGATCGACTGGCACAATGCCGAACGGATGGTGCGTTACGAGGATATCAAACACCGGGAAGAACATGTTTGCTTTGCCGACAGTAACTTCTTTGCTTTCTTTTCTTATCCCCTCCTGAAGGGCGATCCCCTTACCGTGCTGAAAGAAGTAAATACAGTGGTCATTTCCGAAGCAGCCGCCCAAAAATACTTTGGCAAGGAGAACCCGGTAGGCAAATTTCTCGATATCAGCACGCAGAGTGGCAAGCTTAACTGCGCCGTGAGCGGTGTATTCAAAAACCTTCCGCCCAACTCTTCCCTGCAGTTCGATATGCTGATCTCCTGGAGCACCATGCCCAACTGGCTAAAAGACTTCTGGTACATGCATGAAAACTATACTTTCGTAAAGCTGCAGCCAGGCATTTCCCCCGCCAGCATTGAAGCTCAATTCCCGGCCCTTGCCGAAAAATACAAAACAGGACCAGCCCTCAAAGACGTGAAATGGGCCATACAACTGGCGCCATTACAAGACATTCACCTCAACCCGGCCAAACAATATGAACTAGGCATCAAGGGAAACCGTCAGTCAATACAGTTGTTGGGCATCATGGCATTCGTGATACTCATCATAGCCTTCATCAACTACATCAACCTCACCACTGCCCGGTCCATTGACCGTTCCCGCGAAATAGGTATCCGGAAAATCAACGGCGCCCGTTCCTACCAGCTCATCTTTCAGTTCCTGTTCGAGTCTTTCCTCATTAACCTCGTTGCGCTGCTATTAGCCATTGTGCTGGTCATGACGGTGTGGTGGTGGCTACCCGGGTTCCTCATTGCCAACGGCTCGCACGGATTACTGTTTGATACTACCTTGTTCCTGCGCGTAGGCGCTGTACTGTTCGCTGGTGTATTCATGGCGGGCATCTACCCTGCCCTGGTATTGGTACGCTTAAATCCCGTTCAGGTATTGAAAGGACGCTTCTCCTTTTCTGTCAGCGGTACTCTCCTACGGAGATCCATGGTGGCATTCCAGTTCACGGCCTCCCTGCTGCTCATAGCAGGCACCATCGCCGTTTACCGGCAACTGCATTACATGCATACACAAAACATTGGCGTAGGTATTGAACAAACCATTGTGATCAAGTCGCCTGCCAAAACAGACAACTACAAACAAAAAATACAAAGCATAAAAACTTCCTTCCAGGCAATACCCGGTGTTACAGCCGTCACAGCATCCGGCGCAGTGCCCGGTAAGAAAGTGGGAAAATTCCTGGCCAACAGGCGGTTTGGTGCGTCTGCCGCAGAAGAACGGCTCTATGAGATGCTGAAAGTAGACCATGATTTTATAGCTACCTATGGCCTCCAGATCATGGCAGGAAGAGGGTTTGATAAAACCCGGCCCGATGATTCAACCGGCGTGGTGCTCAACGAATCGGCTGTCAGGCAATTCGGGTTTGCTTCTGCCGAAGCAGCCCTGGACCAGCAGGTATGGCTGGAAACCGTTACCCAACGGCCCAATAAGATCATTGGCGTGATCAAAGACTACCACCAGCAATCACTGCAGGAAGCCTATACACCCGTCATCTTATTTATGGACCCTGCCCTGGGATGGATACCCACCGATTACTTTTCGGTAAAAATTACGGCCGGTTCCATGCCCGATAAAATGGCCCATTTGAAAAAGAGCTGGCAGGAGTTCTTTCCTGAATCATCTTTTGACAGCTTCTTCCTGGATGAATTCTACAACCGCCAATACCAGCAGGATATACAGTTTGGTAACAACTTCATGCTCTTTTCCCTGATAGCCATACTGATTGCCTGTATGGGTCTATTCGGTTTAACGGCTTATTCCACTGCAAGGCGCACCAAAGAGATTGGTATACGCAAAGTAGCAGGCGCTTCTGTGCGGCACATTCTGTCCCTGCTTACCTGGAATACGGTGAAGCTGATCCTGTGGTGCAGCCTGGTAGCCATCCCGCTGGCCATATTACTGATCATGCAATGGCTCAACGATTATGCATTCAGGGTATCGTTAACCTGGTGGCAGTTTATATTGCCGGTAGTTATATTGGTATTGATCGCCCTGCTTACGACAGCCTGGCTTACGCTGAAAGCGGCACTGGCCAATCCCACCGTCAGCCTGCGGAATGAATGAGGCTAAAATATTCCCTGCCCTCCCACATCCGGGGAGGGCGTATAGCTCAAAAAGGTGATAAAAGCAGTAAAAGGAAGCCGCTAAATTTGATCCCTAAAAATCACCCTTATGGCAGCAAAAACAGCGGCAGACCTTGTCAGGGAAGCCAAACAACAGGTGGAGAACCTGACACCGCAACAGGTAAAAGAGGAACTGGCAACAGGTAATACCACACTGATTGATATTCGTGAAAGTGAAGAATTGACACAAAACGGCATCATACCCGGCTCGGTACATGCACCCCGTGGTATGCTGGAATTTTATGCGGATGCTTCCCTGCCGTATCACAAACCAGCGTTTGACAAAGAAAAAAGGATCATCCTGCATTGCGCCTCCGGCGGCCGCTCGGCCCTGGCAGCCCAAACACTACAGCAAATGGGTTATGAAAATGTAGCCCACCTCGATGGCGGTATCAAGGCCTGGAAAGAAACAGGATTGCCTGTTTCAGCATAATAAGCCGAATAGAACACAGGTCACTTGGATCATTGCCCACCCCGGCTCCTGAGCACGATGCGCGCCAGTTGATCACTATCTATGAAAATATCGCGCTCAGGGGCATTGCTCAGCACGATCACGCAGAGGTCTTCTTTAGGATAAAACTGCAGATTGGCCAAAAAACCCGGCACTCCGCCGGCATGGGAAATGCAGGTGCGTCCCTGCTTCTTTTCATTAAACCATCCGTACCCGTAATCCCCTTTCCTGCGCACAAAGGCCTGTTCCCGGGTACTGTCCTGCATCACCTTTCCATTGTACAATCCCCGGTACCAATGATAAATGTCCATCACCGTTGAATACATAGCGCCGCATCCCGGCGCCCAGGTAGAATCAAAGTCTACCTGGAGGACCTTCCTCTCCTTCATACTCAAATGACCAGTCGCCTTATTGCTATCCTTCACATGCTGAAAATCATAACCCGAATGCAGCATGCCAAGCGGTTCAAAGATCGTGCGCCGCGCTACCTGCTCAAATGGCTCACCGGTAACCTTCTCAATAATGGCGGTGAGCAAAATATAATTGGAGTTGGAATAGGAAAACTTTTCTCCCGGCTGTATACTCAGTGGCTCATGACTGAAATAAGCGATCAGCTTGTCCCGGGTTACCGGTGGCGCCCCATCCGGCAGCGACTGAATAGCCTTTATGAGCAGGTATTCTCTCACACCGGAACTATGGGTAAGCAGGTGCTCAACAGTAATGGAGTCGCCATGTGGATAGCCCGGCAGGAACTTGGCGATGGGGTCCTGCAAAGAAAGCCTATGCTGTTCAGCAAGCCGGAGTATAACGGCGGCGGTAAAAGGCTTCGTGAGTGAACCGATACGGTATATCGTACCCGTGTCATTAAAAGTGTGGGCAACGGCATTTTTAAATCCATATCCTTTATACAACAGGATATTCCCGTGGTGCACCACAAGCGCCGTTCCGTTGAACGCTTGCTTCTTCTGTGGCTTTAAAAGATAATCGTCCAGTCGCTGCGTAATATCCTGTGCAACGGTACAACCAACAATCAATAAACCTGTGAAAAGGGTAAATAACTTGTGCATAGGCAACATGAATAGTAGCCCGGACAAGTTACTCATTACCCTTTTGAAAGGACCGAAAGGTTTGTTAAAGTTATTTATCCAGCACAGCCGGCAGAATATAATCAGTCATCATCCTGTCTACCTGCGGATGGGCGTATGGCTGCCCATAAGCGCTGGCTGTTATCACGATCACCAACGGCTGGTCTTTGAACACAAATATCTTATTGCCACCGTTACCTGTACAATAGTAGGTTTCATAGCGTTTGCCACGCACAGTGTATTGCTTGTTCCAGAAAAGATACCCATAAAACTCGTCCGGCCTGCCAGGTATGGGCAACTGCCTGCTGAACGTCTTATCAACCCACTGCCGCGGAAGGATCTGTTTACCATTCCACCGGCCACCGTTCTTATACAATTGTCCGTATTTGGCAAAATCGAGCGCATTCAGCCGGATGCCACCCGCTGTATTAGGAACATGTTGTGGCGTATACCCCCACTGGTATTGAATGCCCAATGGGGCAAAGAGTTTTTTATGGGCATATTGTTCCAACCCGCCAGGCACTGTCTTATTTAAAATATCCCCCAGCAGCACCACCCCGGCTGTAAAATAATGCCATTGTCCACGGGGCCTGGTGGCGCTCACCGGCAGATCGAGCGTGAACTTCACCCAATCACTCGTAGGGTACATATTCTCTTCATTGCCCGGCGAATTGCCATCGTCATCATTCCCATCAAAGGCGGCACTCATCGTGAGCAGGTCTTTCAGGGTAACACGCTCTTTTTCGGGTGAGTAATTGGCAAAAGTAGATAGCGGATAAAATTCCTTTAATGTCTGCCCCTCGCCTTTTAAATAACCTTCACCGATGGCGATACCGGCCATCGTAGAAGCAAAGGATTTGCCCACCGATCTCGGATCATGCAAAGAGCTCCGGCTTTCCCCGTTAAAATATTCCTCAATCAATAACTTGCCATCTTTGATAACCACAATGCTGTTGATCCTCCTGAATTCCATCGCCTCAATCTTTCCTTTCAGCTCTTTTATCTTATTGCGGTCGAATGATTCCGTGGAAACGGCAAAGCCCGGATAGGGTTCAATACGGTTCAATTGAATACGCGACACATCAACAACAATCTTCCTGTTCACCACCAGGTTCAGGTCGCCGGCGGCAATAACATCACCCACTACCGACAGTACATGCGGGCGGATCTCCAGCCTGAGCAGATGCTTTCCCTCTGTCAATGCACTGTCTCCACCATTCCTTAGAAAACGGCCCCAGAAAAACTGGGTCCACCATACGCCCTCCTGCTCATTATCGATCAGCGGCTTACGCATCACGGTTTCCGTATCCCTGACGGCAGGCAGCGGCGCTCCCAGGATATCACTCTTGTAAACCAGCCGGCCATCTACCAGCAAAGAGAACTGGTAGCCGCTGAGTTTATGCAGGCTGTCTACGGAAAGTCCGGGGGCCAGCCGGTGCATATAATTCGTCAATGAATGGTTCATAAACACCGTCATGAACAGGTTGCTCTTATTGGTGAGCTCATAAGTATCCAAAAAATCACCGGGAGTAAGCTCCGGCAAAGCAATTGGCCGGGCAGTAAAAATGATCTTGCCGGTATTGGCCTGGTGAAAAGGAGAAGTAATCCCCTGATCCCTGACTATATCCTGGGCGGTAGCGGTAATCACGGATCCAAGGAGAAAAATAACTATCAATAAGCGGGAATGCATGTGCGGGATTTTAGTGTTTTGTTGGGTCAAAACTATTGCAGGCGCCCACGCAAAAATAGAACGATTTTAACACGGCTTATTTCTTAACAGGAATTTACGATAGTGCAAAGGAGTCACCTGGTAATAAGACTTGAACGAGCGGATAAAATGGCTCTGGTCGGCAAAGCCGCATTCAAAGGATATATCGGTCAGGGAAAGCTCCTGGTTGGGCAATAGTGCCAGGGCCCGTTGCACCCTGATCGTCCGGATATAATCTCCCAGGGTCGTACCAAAATACTTAGAGAAGTCGCGTGATAAATGAACCGGATGCACATCCAGGGAGGTAGCCAGGCCGGTCAGCGTCCAATGCTCTTTGGGTTCATGCAGCATCTCTTTGATCCTGTCTACCCATCGGGGATTTCTATCATGCATCCTGCGTTGGGAGGTTGACAAGCGCCCGAATATGTCCAATAACAAAGCATCAATGCTCAATTGACCGGTATTACCGGCTATCTTCATTTCCCGGACGATATTATACATCAGCATCTTGATGCGGGGGGCGGTAATACGGATGCTTCCTTCAGTAACATCGTTGAGCCGGTCAAAACCTTCAAACCACCGGCCATTAACCTCCACATGAATGCCCCGGGTAAACTGGCCGGAAGCAATATTGTAATGGGCATCCTGCCAGTTGTGAAACAACAGGTCCCCGGCACAGCACTCATACCTATCTTTTTTATTGCCTTCCACCATACCACCTTCCAGGATGAACGTGAAATAACTATTCTCATGAAAATGCCAGGGCACCCGGTCCTGCGAATATTCGGTATCCGTGAGGGTTACCCCGTCCAGGTGAATCGTTTCATTCGTGACCCCATAAAATTGCCCTGTTTTTGAAAACTTCATGCAGAATTAATTATTTTTAGAACGATGCAAGGATCCATTACAAAATATCATTAAGCATACCAGTGCTGCTACCCACAATATACAAGCTGATAATGAAAATAAAATACTAAATATTCGTATATAAGTCCCCCGGCCTATGATTATTAAACCTGCTGACCAGGATGCTGAATTCTATCAGATCCATCAACTTAACTACAAAACCTTTGTTGAAGAGATCCCACAGCATAAGCACAACGAGGAGAAAATACTGGTAGATAAATTCCATTTCAAGAATAAATACATCATAGCACTAAAAGATCAACAACTAATAGGAATGGTTTGCTATAACCAATTGCGGCCATTCTCCCTGGATGAAAAAATCCCCGACCTGGATCGCTTTCTCCCCGCCTGTACCAACCTTGCTGAGATCAGGCTATTGGCTGTTGCCCCGGCAGCAAGGAAAATTACAGTAACTTATCGTTTACTACAATACCTGTGCACCGAATTGATCAGGAATAACATAGACGCAGCCGTTATCTCAGGCACGACCAGGCAGATCCGGTTATACGCCAGTATGGGGTTTACTCCTTTTGGACCGCTCGTTGGCCACCAGGGAGCTTTGTACCAACCCATGTCTATAACATTAAACAAACTGCGCAATGATTTCAGAACGCATTAATCTTAGTACCGGTCCTGTAAACATTTCAAGAGAAGTAAGAAAAGCCCTAAGTGCTCCTGCGATTTCCCACAGATCGGCAGCATTCAGGGAATTATTCAACAATACGTCGGAGTTATTGTGTCGTACCTTTTCAGTGCACCAGGCATTTATCATGAGCGGAAGTGGCACCCTTGCCAATGAGGCCATGTTATACCAGGTAAAAATGTTGGGATCAAAAGGATTGATCCTTTCCAATGGCGAGTTCGGGTCAAGGCTGCTCCGGCAGGCTGAACGCATCTCCCTGGATTTTGTGAAATATGAACTTGATTGGGGACAATCGTTCAACCTACCCGAAATTACAGCCATGCTTCAGGCGGGAGATATCAAGTGGCTTCTTTTTTGTCATTGTGAAACATCTACGGGTGTTTTAAACGACCTGGATGCTTTAGCAGCATTATGCTCCTCCTGCAATTGCCTTTGTTTTGTTGATTGTATAAGCGCAGCAGGCGCCATGCCGCTCAACCTATCAAAGGTGAGTATGGCGACCGCCTCATCGGGTAAAGGGTTGGCTGCCTGTTCCGGACTGGCATTAATACTCTCCAATATCAGTCCGCAGACAGATAACAGGATGCCCCTGTATTATGATATAGCTTATTATTCGGACAAATGCCAGGTTCCTTTTACCATTTCTTCCAATCTTATTGATGCATTATATGTTTCAATGCAGCAGAAAATAACTGCACACCAGGCCGGCCTGATCCATCAATATTGCCATCAGTTCTTTGCCATTTTAAATACCTATGACCTGGCGCCTTACAGCAGTCCTGATTCCAGGGTTTTCACCATTATCTTTCCGGAAGACAGGCTAAACGCTTTTATTCATCAAA
Organism: Paraflavitalea devenefica; assembly: GCF_011759375.1. Lineage (NCBI taxonomy): Bacteria > Pseudomonadati > Bacteroidota > Chitinophagia > Chitinophagales > Chitinophagaceae > Paraflavitalea > Paraflavitalea devenefica. Next base: position 259,409 of record NZ_JAARML010000006.1, read on the forward strand.
TGACAGATAAGCAGGTAGCATTAAGCCACGAAAGCGAATACCTGAAAAAAAGGACCTGGACTCAACTGGCTGTTTTCGGTTATTACCAGGAAGAACAACTTAACTATGCAGCCAATGCTTTAGAGCAATCTATACAATCCGTCCTGGATGTCAAAAAGCATCAGGAGCTATTCAAATAACAAATAGGCTATTGCCCCTTACCATCGCCCAATATCTCTTTTAGCTTCGCCTGCAATGCCTCGCCACGCAGGTTCCTGGCGATGATCTTACCGGAGGGATCAATCAGGTAGTTCTGCGGAATAGCCATTACTCCGTATAACCTGGCAGCAGCATTGTTCCATCCTTTCAGATCGGACACCTGTGTCCATGGCAAGCCGTCCTTTTCAATCGCCTGTAGCCATGCCTGGCGTTTGGACGTCTCATCAAGCGATACACCCAGCACGGTAAATGACTTGTCTTTATAAGTGTTATAAGCTTTCAATACGGCCGGGTTTTCAGCACGGCAGGGGCCGCACCACGAGGCCCAGAAATCAAGCAATACATAACGGCCTTTAAAATCAGCCAGGCGCACCATATTGCCGGCTGAATCCGGTTGTGCAAAGTCGGACGCATACGCCCCTACAGATGTCGGCCCCATATCATACAATATTTTGGCAAAAGCAAGCCCTTGCCGGCTGTTGCGCAATGGGGAGGCAAGTCCCTCAAACAGGGGTTTTATCTTTAGCACATCTATATCTTGCCCAGCCACTTCTATCAGCGCTTCCAGGCTGAAATAAGAACGGGGATATTTTTTGATATATGCATACTTAAGGCTGTCCCTTTTTACCCATGCCTGCTTTATAATATCCATCAGGCTATCCCTGAAGGCAGCGTCATTCTTTTGTGCCGGTGTTGCACGCGCATAGACAGCCTCCAATGCCTGGTTGGCATTTTCTCCATCTGCCAATACCATTTTGTAGTAGTGCTTATACGCCTCGTTCAGTGTAGACCCACTGATCACTGCCTTGCGCACAGAGTCTTTTCCTTTGATCATTACGGTAGTACTGTCCAGGTACACCAGTAAAGCATCTGCGGTCCTTTCCTGGCCGGCTATCCCCAGCCCGGTATGGTCCATTACAATATGCGCCTTCACAGTATTGCCGGCAGCGCCTTTGAACACAAAAGCGCCCTGCTTACATACAGCAGAATCGAGTATCCGCTGATTGCTCCATCCCCAATCTTCTACCAGGTAGGCATGCGTGTTTTCTTTCAATGCAGGTAATCTCACAATAATGGAATAAGAAGACGTTTGCGCGGTAAGCAGTACGGGCATGGTGATCGCTATCAACAACAATATTCTTTTCATATAATAATTTGGCATGGGAAAAATAGCATAGCGGGAACGGGAACCCGCTATGCGTTTGTATAAGGGCCGGATTATTAGTATCCAGGGTTAGGAGTTAATGCCGGATTTAGTTTCAGATCGGCTGGCGGAATGGGCCACAATTGTTTAAAGTGACTCCATACGCCTCCTTTCAAAGGGGAAATATTTGTCATTACATCATCTATTGTCTCTGTGCGCTTCAGGTCGAAGAAACGGTTAGAGCATTCAGTGAACAGCTCCACCTTCCGCTCCCGGGCGATGGCCGCCAGCAGGTCGGCCTGCGTAGCCGCCGTAGTAGCAGGCAACCCGGCCCGCAGGCGTATGGCATCAAGGTCGTCCGCCGCATCAGCTAAATGGGTAAGCTTTACACGTGCCTCCGCCCTGATGAGGTATAGCTCGGCCAGGCGTAAGAATACCGGTCTTTCCGCACCTACAGCATTCGACTTGTACTTATTGGGAAAATAATAAGTGACAGCAGGCGTTACACCCGTATACACCGTAGAACGTACCCAATTGGTAAAGCGGCCGTCATTGGGTTCAAACGATTTCGCCAGGGTATCGCTCATGGCTACCAGTACATTATAGGTACCGGCCGGGTCTGTAGTTACAGCGGCTGGCATACCGGAATTGTACTGGCCATACTCAGGAGTCCGTTCATCGTTATTAGTGGCAATAGCCCAGATCGTTTCCTTATTGCTGCCATTATCCGCCAGGAAGGCTTGCGGTAAGGTAGATAATTGATACGCCGGATCTGTAATAATGGCTGTTGCGGCTGTTTCTGCCTGCTGCCATTCTTTGGCATACAGACAGGCCTTGGCCAGCAGCGCTGTGGCTACTGCCTTATTGGGGCGCACACGGGCTGTAGTATTCACGCCATAGCCGTCTTTATAATCAGTGCCCAGCAAAGACTGTGCTTCCTGCAGGTCTTTAATGATCTGCTGGTACACGTTGCTTTGTAGCGCCCGGGGCAATACAGCATTCACCTTATAATCGGTGGTAAGCGCCAGCGGCGCATCGCCATACAGGTTTACCAGTTGAAAATACAACAGCGCCCGGGTGAAATAACTTTCACCCAGCCATTGGTTCTTATAGTACAAAGTGGCTTTCGTACTTTGAATGCCTTCTATGGCAGCATTCACGGCATAGATCTGTGCATAAAGATCGCTCCATTGGCGTGCCTGGTCGCTGGCAATACTGTTCTTATAAAAGGCAATAGCGTTGGTATTGCTGGTGGCGATCGGCTTCAACTCATCGGTATACAGCGCAGACAGATAACTCACACCCGAAAAAATACCGCTATTGCTCAGGGCCAGGAAATTACCAGTTACAATGGCCGATACGGAATTGTCCGATACGAAAGCGTCTTTCCCTGCAATGGTACCTGCCGGCAAGGCTGTATTCTCCAGGTACTTTTCACAACCGGTGAACGTTAACAACGAGCAAGCCATCAGGGCAGCAGCGGCATAACGACTATATATATGCTTTACTTTTTTCATGGAGTAATACTTTAAAAGGTGAGGTTAATCCCTGCTGTAAATACACGCATCGGGGGAATAGTAGCAGCGTCCAGGTTTTCCGGATCAAGGCCGCCATAATCAGAAATGGTCAACAGGTTCTGTCCCTGCAGGTATACCGCCAGTTCTTTTACACCCAATTTTCTAAGGCTTTGCGGGTTTACACTATAGCGTATGCTCACGTTCTGCAGTCTGACATAAGAAGCATCGCTGTAAGCACCTGTACTTTCCTGGTAGTAAAAATGCCTGAACCAGTCGAAAATAGAAGTGCTTATACGCGGCACATCGGTGATGTCGCCAGGCTTCTGCCAGCGGTTCAGCCAGTAAGTACCACCATTGATGCCCATATACCCAAATGGCAGCGGTTGCTGGGCCAGGATATTCTTACCCACCCGTTTGGTGAAGTTGAACGTAAGGTCAAGCGACAGCCTTTTATAGCGGAAACCATTTTGAAAAGCACCATAAAATTTAGGCGCCAGATCAAGGAATTCTGTTTTATCTTTTTGCTCATCCAGTCCGAACATATAATCGTCGGTAGTACCATTGGCTGCTGTAAAACGATAATAACCTGTTTCCGGATTGATACCCTCATATTTATACAGCAATACGCCTGTTACAGGTTTGTTCAGTACATAGTTGGCGGCCAGGGTAGTGGTTACCGGCAACTTTACCAGCTTGCTTTTGGGAATAGAGATATTGCCTCTTACCGTCCACGAGAAATCCTTTGTTTTGATGGCGGTGGCGCTCAGGCTCATTTCCCATCCGCTCGTACGGATCGTAGCATCCGAATTGACAGGCATGGAGGTTACACCTGTTACGGATGGCATAGGCTGACCGATCAATTGATTGGTAGCAATGTTCCGGTAAGCACTTACCTCGGCAAATACCCTGTCATTGAAAAAGCCAAGTTCTATACCCACTTCAGAATTCCTGTTCTTTTCCCAGCTTAAAGCAGGATTGGCCAGTCTGCCTATGGCAAGACCACTCTTGTTCTGGTAAGTACCTGTAAGCGCCTGGTAAATGCTGAGGTAAGCAAAATCGCCTACGGCATCTCCACCAATAAGTCCCGTGCTGCCCCTCAGTTTACCAAAGCTGATAAAGGGTGCAAGCTTCCTGAAGAAAGATTCTTCGCTGAAGATCCATGCCAGGGCCACAGAACCAAAATTGCCAAACTTCTTGCCATCACCAAACTTGGTAGAGCCATCCCTCCTGCCATTCAGGTTCACGATATATTTCTGGTCCCAGATAAACTTCACGATCGCATAAGCGCCGAGTGAGCGGTAGGGCGTGGAGCCATACGAGGTGGTTACCTTTGAGCCAACAGCCGGATTCCTCAGCAAGGCATCAGACGAAAAGCCCTCGCCGTGTATTTCATTGAAGGTAGACAACTTGTTATCCACCCTGCCGCCAAGCGTCATATTCAGGTCGCCTTTGCCAAAGACTTTCATGCTATAGGCAGCATAAGGCGACACACTGATCGTACGCACATTGTAATTGTGTATAAGGCTATGCGTTTCCAGCGCCGCATTGGTGTAGGTAGGAGGTTTGGTGGTTGTTGGATAGCCCATAAATTCCCGGCCGGCCATTTCATTGTAGCTGACGTCGGCCCGCAGTGTAAGTTGTTTAATAGGCTTATATACCAGTGAGCCATTGCCCAGCAGGTTATTCGTTACGTTCTCATATTGTTTATTGATATCATCCGCCACGTCATTGGCGCCTTCACTCCAGTTGATGCTGCCATCGGGCAGGAACAGGGGCGGAGAATTAGGCGCCGCCAACGTAACATCAGTCGAGAAGTCCATCGGCACCATATTGCTTTTGGAAGAGAGGTAAGCACCCGACAGGTTGATGCTGAACTTATTGTCGTTTGTATTGCTGTTGAGGGAAAACCGTATCGTACCATCGGTAGAAGCCCCTTTGTGCCGTTGGATATTGCCATTGTTGCGCAGGCTTCCGCTGATCATATAACCGGTGTTCTGCGAACCGCCACTGTAAGTGAGGGAAGTATTGGTGGTTTGTGCATTACTGCCCAACAGGTCCTCCCTGAAATCCTGGTAACGGTCTTCGGGCCAGGTGCCGTTCAGGTCTTTGTCCATCGAACCTACCGTCGCGCCATCGTTCTTCAGCGCTTCCCTTCTCAGCATCAGGTATTCCTGTGTGTTCATCAACTTAGCAGTGGCGCCCAGCACGGAAATACCGGTATAGATATTGGCATTGAGCGACGGAGGCGCTCCCTGCTTCGCTTTTTTGGTAGTAATGAGCACCACCCCATAGGCACCCGAGGTGCCATACAAAGCAGTTGCATCTGCATCTTTCAACACACTGATGCTTTCAATATCATTGGGATTGATATAATTCAGCCCACTCCCACCCTTCAGGAAATTAGCGGTGCCATAAGTAGTATTGGAAGAAAGCGGCAGGGTGCCACCGGGATACATAACGCCATCCACTACCACCAGCGGTGGAGGTGCACCGGCAGAGAAATTGGCCGCACTGCGTAAACGCATTGTAAAGGCGCCGCCGGGTTGCCCGGTAACCTGTTGTATAAACAAACCAGGCACCTTTCCCTGTATGGCTTCCAGTACATTGTTCACAGGATTTTTGCGTATCTCTTCGGCGGTGATGGTGGTCACATCACCCGTGTTCAAACGCTTGGCGGTAGTCATACTTCCGTAACCGATCACCTGTATCTGGTCCAGTTCCGAATTACCTGGAGATAGAGTAATGGTCACAGTAGTACTGCCGGATACGAGCTCTTCCCTGTCTTTATAACCAACAAAACTGATGACCAGGATAGTATGGGCAGGCCGGGTAGTTAATTTAAAATATCCTTTGGCATCACAGCTTACGATTGTGTTGCTGCCTTTTACCCGTATGCTGGCGCCGCCCAGTGGCAGCCCCTGTTCATCAGTAACCCGTCCGGTAATGGCCCAGGTGCTGTCTTTTTTAGGAGCCGGGAGTTGTTCAGTTACAACAGGTGGTTTATTCGCAGCAGGTTTTATATACACAAATCTTTCCTGCTCTTTGATCTCATATTCCAATGGAAGACCACGCAGGCAGGCATCCAAAGCCTGGGTGAGTGTGACATCTTTCAACCGCACAGAAACAGCAGGAGCCTGTGCAATCAACTGGTCCGACCAGAAGAAGGAATAACCTGTTTGCTGTTTGATCTGGTTAAGTACTTTTTCAAGCGGGGTCTCCCTCACTGAAATGGTGACTTTTTGCGAGTAAACGCCTGCGGAAACATGCAGGGCAGTGACCAGTAAAACAATGGTAGTTAATCTCATTATCAACCACAGTTTAGACCAGGGAAAAGCTTTAATAAAGACATTGTTCCCCGGTGGGTGAAATGCAGCTAGTTTCATACTTTTGTGAAGTTTGGGTTTTATGCGATAAACGCTGTTTGGAGAAACAATCTTTAAAGGGTAAAGCCCAACAAATGGCCGGTTCCTGAGTACCAGTCAGGAGCCGGTTTTTATGGTCTCCCCTTCTTCTATCAGTTGCTATTCATATTTATTGCTTTACAATTAATTTTCCGTTTACTAAAGTTGCATGTAGCCCGTTATCATTGAGTGCTTTTAATACCAGCGATAAGTTCACCATCCTGTTGATAGAGCCGCTAAAGCTCATGGCAGGCACTTCGCCCTCAAACACCACATCCACATCATACCACCTCGATACCTGGCGCATGAAGGCGGCCACATCTACATACTTCATGGAAAGCTGTCCACGTACCCAGGCCACTGCCTCCTCTGTATCTACTTCACGTACCGATAAGGCGCCGGAAGCATGAACAAGTACCCCCTGTTGTCCTGGTTTCAGTAATGCCTTCTTGTCATTACTTTCCACCCGTAAAGAGCCTTCCAGCAAGGTCGTTTGCATGGCTTTCTCTTCCGGGTAGGCCATAATATTGAAGTGGGTACCCAGTACCCTGATGGCCGCTTTATTGGCCACCACAATAAATGGCTGTTGCGGTTTTTTGGTCACTTCAAAATACACTTCACCCGTTACCTCCACTTTGCGTTCCGCGCCGGTAAAAGCAACCGGGTAGCGGATAGAGCTGGACGCATTCAGCCACACTTTGGTGCCATCGGGCAGGCTCAGTTGATATTGCCCGCCCCGGGGTGTTGAAAGTGTGTTGTAAACGACCTCCCTCTTGCCCTCCCGACCTGTCGGGAGGGAATAAGTCAACCTTCCACTATCGAGCTTTATTACTTGTACACCACCCTGGTTGGCCAGCATACCATTGGCTGCATCGCGCAGGGTGACCTGGCTGCCATCAGCCAGTGTAAGCACGGCTTTATTGCCGCCAGGGGCAGCATCTGTTACGGCTATTGGCTGCTGCGCAGGCTGCACAGACGTTGGCTTGAACCACCAGTATAAGCCCGATGCTACCACGATCACCGCTGCTGCGACGGCCAGTTTTTTATACAGGGGGATCTTTACTACAGGCGCTTCTGCAACGACCTGTTGTTGGGCAATGCGGGCCTGTACCTGCGCCAGGGAGGCTGTTTCCAGGGTTTCCCGGCTGCCTGTAACAGACACCTCCACTTCTGTGCTTTCCTGTCCAAAAGAGGCATAGAATGCTTCTACCAGTTGCCGCTCGGCCGCTGTTGCCACGCCCTCCTGGTAATGTTTGATTGCATCGTTGAGTTGTTCGGATAATTTCATAATAGGCCTGCCATTAAGTAAGTATAAAAAGAAGGGAGGGAGTATGAGTCCTTATTGATATATTTTAAAAACTTAACAATAAAATAATCGCCTTCAGTGTTTTGCGGAAATGGGCCAATGCTTTGGTGAGGTGACTTTTTACCGTGTGGGGCGACAGATCGAGCTTTTCGGCAATTTCCTGGATCGAATAACCTTCCAGCCGGCTGTAGCGGAATACCAGTTGCCGCACAGGAGGAAGCGCATTCGTTTCCTGCAGGATCACGGCCATCAGGTTTTTGGTATGCAGTAACTGATCAGCAGTAACATCGTCGGGCAGGTTTTCGCTCACTGCTTCGTGCAACAGGTACATCTTTTTGCCGGTACGCAGGTAAGTGAGTGACAAATACTTAACGGCTGTAGCCAGGTAATTTTCAGGCTTTTCAACAGCCGCCTTGTGCCGGTTGTTCCACAGGCTTACAAATACCTCCTGCATAATATCCTGCGCCACCTGTACATCCTTTACACGCTGCAGGGCAATGGCCATTAGCCATTCCCAGTAACGGTGATGTATTTCAGTAAAAGCAGCATGGTCATCCCTTTTCAGAAGGGTGAACAGGTCTATATCACTCAGTGCATTGTACTTATTGTCCGTTACCAATTAGTTGACTGCTTTTACTGTCAGGAATATATAGGAAGAGGTGTAAGAAGAGGGTAAAAATAATTAAATCAGGCAGTCAAAAAAATAAAACAGCCCCTTGATGTGATCGCGGGGCTGCCTTTGGCTGAAAACGGGGATCAGCCAGGGATATTAATTCGTCTTGCTGCTGTACTGTTGGAGGCTGCTTTCAAAAGCGGCCAGCTTATCCGCCGGGAATCCGGGCTTCTTCTTCGCATATTCGATGGCCCTGGTTTCGGCTGCAACAGCTTTTTCCTGATTGCCTGCCTTGAATTGAAGCGCGGCTATATTGTCGTAGGTTGCAGGAAAATCCATGCTCCAGGGATAACGTTCCAGTTGCTCCTCGTAGGCAACAGCGGCTATTTCATACAGCCCTTTGATCAGGGTTACTTTCCTGATCTCCGACATATAGGAGATAGCATCTGTCACACTCCGGAAAGGAGGTTCCGGAACAGCCTTCAATAACTCCCGGATATAAATCAATGCCTTTTCCTGGTCTGTTTTTAGCAAGGAGTAAATGGTGTAATGGGCCATCCGTGGGTAATACTTCAAGCCGGGGTCTTTGGCCAGCAGTTGGTTGATCACGATCAGGGCCGAATCCGGTTTGCCAGGATTGCCCATGTAGCTATTCAACACGGGTATGATCGAATTATCAATCTCTGTCAGCCGCGCAGCTTCTTTACGCGCAGCATCTGTGGCCTTGATATCCCAACTGCCATCAATCACCTTCGGTAATACGTTATCAAGTAACTTAGGGAGGCCTGCCCAGGCAATCCTTCCATTCCTGTCTACCACATAAGCCATCGGTATGCCCCGCTCGCCGGAAGCACGCAGCCAGTTGGCAGCCATAAAATTGCTGTCCTCCGCCGCCACCGCATAATTCATCTTCTTACCCATGCTGTCTATAAAGGCGCCAATATGGGCCAGCGTGGTCGTTTTTCTTTCAAGAATACTGATGCCCGCTACCGTAACCTCTTTTTTATATTTCTCCGCCAGCTCGCTCAGGTGCGGCATACCGGCAATACAGGGCTGGCACCAGGTAGCCCAGAATTCTACTACATAGATCTTTCCTTTCTCAAAGGAAGTAACCGGCTGCCCCTTGAACCATTTCTTTACCTGAATGGAGGGAGCAGGATCACCGATATTCAGCGTAGCGGTAGGTTTACCAGACTGTGCCGTTGTCGCGGCACCGGTCAGCAGGAGGCCCGCCAGCAAGCAGACATTTATTGTATGCATACTTAGTTTTTAGTGGATCGTTTGTTTAAGCCATTATCCTTTTTTAGCAGCTTCGATCATAACGCCCATTTCTGCCAGGAAAGCGTCTTCCCCACCGGCACTGTTGCCGGTGCTGCGGAAACGGATATTACCATTCTTGTCAATGACGAACTTGGCAGGGATTCCTTTCAAACCGTATCCCACAGCCGCATCATTCTTCTTATTGGCATCCTTGAGGTCCATGCCCACATGGAAAGTGTACTTATGGTCCCTGATATAATTGCCCGCATCTTTCACCGGGTCGGCGGCCGTTTCCCAGGTGTGGATGAACAGGAAAGCCACTTCCGGGTCCTTCTTATACTTGTCTACCGCCATTTGCATCTTCGGGAAAGAGGCCTTACAGGGACCGCACCAGGTAGCCCAGAAATCAAGCACCACTACTTTGCCTTTCAGGCTTTCGAGCGTCACTGTTTTTCCATCCAGCGTCTTCACACTGAAATTATAACCAGGCGTCTTCTCCATCTTCGCCATCACTTCCTTGTGGATATGGTTGCGGAAATCTTCCATCAGCCCCGAATAATAAGCCTTGTAATCGACGCTCTTGCCATGTACAGCAGTAAAAGCCTTTTGCAGGCGTTCTTTCATAAGCGGACTGGCGGTACCGGTACGCATGGCTTCTTCCATCCCCGGCAGGGCTTCAGCATAGCGCTCCGATCCTACCAGCAGGCTCAGGTAAGTAACGGCAAATGCCTTATCTCTTTTATCCGCGCTGTCATATACCTGCACGGCATACCGGTAACCTTCCTCGTATTTTTTATTGGCAAGCAGGTAAGCCGCCACTGCTTTCTGGTATTCTTTGTATTCGGGCGTATTGGTCTGGCCCCTTCTTTCCAGGTCGGCCAAAGAACGTTTGATCAACATTTCCGCCGGCACGTGATTGCCCGCAGCAGCCAGTTCCCGTGCACCGTAAGAATAAGCCCTTGTACGGTATACCGTATCTTGTATTTTATCGATCCAGGCGATTACTTTGGCAGGGTTTTCATTGGCAAAGGAGGACGCCACGAAGAATTTCGCATGCTCGAAGCGTATATGCCCCTTCAATGAAGGAATGTTTCCAAATTGCTTGATAAGGGTTTCGTAATTCTTTTCATTGGCAGGTCCATCCTGCTCATCGTAAATAGTACCCACCGCATTGCCCAAAGCAGTAACCCCGCTTGGAAACTTTTCCAGGGCGATCTTATTCACCGCATCCCTTTTCGGGCCATTCATTTTATAGGCATAATAAGAGGACGCCAGCATCAGGTCTTCTTCTTTATCGCTGCTTACCAGCTTTTGCAATTCCTGTTGCAATACCACGGAATCTTTTTGATCAACCAATGCTTTCAAAGCGGGAGGCAGGTTTCTGCCGCCCTGGGCAGCAGCTACGAACGTGCCGGCTGCAAATAATAAGGACAGGTAAGTTTTTTTGTACATCATGCTATGATTTAAGCTGTAGAAAAAAGAGGCTGCAGACATGCCGCCTGCAGCCATTTACGATTGTTAACTTCTTTTGTAATTCATATCGCCCACCTTGCCGCCCACTGTCCATACTTTCAACGGAGCAGCCCCCAACTGGCCGCTGGTGATATTGGCAGCATACAGATACACTTTGCCGGTGCCGGCAGCAGCATCCCAGGTAGCGATATAAAGGAACCGACTGTCCATATCCGGCAGGATACCACCAGTGCCGAAAGTGGCCATCCCTTTCAGCAGCCGCATGCAGGTGATGGCTTCACCGGCAGGCGCCTGGAAAGCTACCGCCGGTGTGCTGATCGTATTACTGGCCGTATTCACCTGGAAGTTGTATACTTTTTGAGCGGTAGCATATAACATGGCCGGACCGAGATTGCTCACGGCAAAATATTGCGCATCCTGTATATCAGGCGCCGTAGTAATATCCACCGCCGCTACATCAGGCGTGGCAGGCTTTTGGAAATTGATCACGTACAGGTAACGGCCGTTGCCACTCACGTCTTTGAAAATGGAATATTTGTAGGGATCCACAGCAGGAGAAGGATTCTCTCCAAAGCCCCGTTCTATGTACAGCAGTTGCTTACCGATATTGTTGAGGTTAAAACGGGCAGTGGCATCTGCATTGGGATACAAAGATGCCTGACTGGTCTGTTGTTCGATCACCACAAAGCGCCTGTTCAACTGATCATAAAAACCACCTTGTTTGGCATACTGGGTATAAATAAAGGGCGCTGCCTCATACCCTTTGGCATCCACAGTTACCTTACCCACATAACTGTTCTCCGATGTCCAGTATACACCGCCATTGTCTATCAGCATGCCCCCGTTGAAAGAGCCCGGGTAAAAACCCTGTGGCGCCGGTGTAGCCGGTGGATTACCCAGTAAGAACATTTGCTGGTAATTCTGCACAAAACCAAAATCCGTATTCTGCAACTTCTCCCCCGTTTTATCCGTATACAAATGCGTGAAGGCAGTCGTCAGGTAATAGATGGCAACCGGCTTGCCCGGCATAGTGGCGCCATTCCGCTTTGAATAAACATTACGCATTACCGTATCCTTTACACCGGTAATGAACTCCGGCGCGCGGATCACATCTACATCCGTATTGCCGGCAGCCGTTTCATAAGCCACCATCCAACCCGAAGGAATGGGCGGCACTACTACCACGGTATATTGCATCAAAGCCTTCCTGCCGGTACTATCCACCGCTTCATACTCCAGCGTGTAAGTACCCGGAGGACGGGGAATCGTCACGTCAATCTGCTTATAGCGGGAAAGCGTATCAAACACATTCGTGGCTACATACAAACGCCACAAATGGCTAAGCTGCGATGCATTACCATCATAAATGAGCTTCGGATTGATGGTTACCTTATCCTGGCTTTGGAATACTTCAAAGCGGGTTTGCGTGCCGGCTGTATCTACATAGAGGGCAGGCACATCATGGTAGGTATAATTGCCTTTGTCCTTATGACAGGCGCCCAGCAGCAGCAGGGCCGCTATACAATAACATATATACTTTACTGTTCTCATTGTTTCGTTTTTTAGCCATCCACTTAATTGCATTGCGAGCAGATCCGCACCTCCTGCCCTTTTTCATCCAGCAGGGGCGCGCCGGGATGAGCGGTATTGTACGCGTTGAGCCAGTCGAGCATTACTGCAGCGATGGCATAGGTTTGCGAATAGTTTAGACCATCGTAATTACGGATGCCGGTTACATCAATGATCGCCTGGTGCTTTACACGGCTCCAGCGGCCTACGGCATACAACATAGAGTTGTTCCATACTGCCGGCTGGGTGAGCACTTCGGTCCATACGATCCGGAAAGCAGGCCCCAGGTCGGCTGTTCCTGCCAGCACAGGACCGGGCAGGAAATGTTCGTTGGGTTGCACACGCAACACCAGCTTTACGATCTCATTTTTCAACCTGTCCGAACGTTTGATCCGCACGGGAAACATAACCTTGAAACTGTTGGCCGGAATCACCAGGTTAGACGGCAATTCATATTCGGCAGGCAGCGCTGTCGTACCGGAATCCGCCACAAGGGTAAAGCTCCGGTCCTTATCCGCCACATTGCCCATTGTTTGAACCACTACGGTTACAACGGTATCTGCCAGCGTAGTGGGCCAGATAGCAAAAGTGAAACCGATGGAATCCTTCCGTGCACCTTCGGCTTCCACACCGCCTACCTGCAGACGGGCCTGGGCCTTAAAGGAAGCATCGTGTACATTCTTCTTGCAGGCGGTGAAAGCGGCCGGCAGGAAAATGGTTAGTATAATACAATGAATGGTCTTTTGCATGCTTGTTAGTTTTGGTGGTTATTGGCCAAATTCAACTTCGGCAGGAGGAAGTGGTACCACATAGCGCGCAGTAGGATAAGCGCCTGATACGCCGGGTACGCTGGTACTGTTCACCCGTTTATAATAGAAGAACATCTGCCCTTCTGAAGGGAACTCCTTCCTGTACTCCTTGCGCAGCTCATCCTGTATCTGGACAGCCGTAAGCGTGGATGAAAGTGGCGCCGTAATACCCCGGTTACTACGTACAGTAGTCAGGTATTCGATCGCTTTGGCCGGATTGGTCTCCTTCAAACATTCTGCAGCGATATAATACATTTCGGGTATACGGATAAGTGGTACCCGCTTGGACAGGTCCACCGGCATACCATTGGGCTGATACAGCTTGCCAAAAAATATCTTGGGTGAAGCCACATTCGTCACATTCCGCACCAGGTATACATTGCGGTAATCCGAAGCCCCTACCGTATTGGTCTCAAACTGTTCGGTAACGCGGGCGCTCGTGATCACCAGGGTGGTGCTGAAGCGGCTGGTATCCAGCAGGTCTACATAATTCTTGGCCAGGTCATTCACAAAGAGGCCAAAAATATGTTCCGTGGTAAACACCCGGTCACGGTTCACATCGGAAGTGGCCACACTGGCTTGTGCCACCCAGGGGAATTTGGCGGTAGCTGTAATCACCGTTTCCGCAGCAGGCAAAGCCTTTTCAATTTGACCGGCCCACAGGTTGACCCTTGCTTCCGTAGCCTTCACCGCATAATAATTGAAGCGCAGCTTCCGGTTCATCAGGTAGCCGTTATCCATATCAGTCGTAATGGTCTCGCCGGTAAGGATGGGATCGTTCTGCAACAGTTGGGCGGCCTTCTCCAGGTCGGCCTGTATCTTCACCAGCACCTGTGCATGCGTACTCCTGGGTGTAACAACTGCAGCGTATTTTTCCACATAAGGGATAGCTGCCTTCTCCGCGCCGCCTGCGGCAATGCTGGTACCGAAATAACGCAGCAGATCGAGGTGCAGGAATGCCCGCAGACCAAGGGCCTCTCCTTTGATGATACGGTAATTGCGTGGTTTGAACAGATTGGTATCTGCCTTGTCCAACTCTTCTATAAGCTTATTGAGATTGGCAATACTATTATATTGGTTCTGCCACATAGTTGTGGTGATACCCTGCACACCGGTAGCCGTATACAGGCCGGCCAGCGCATCGCGGTATGCCTGTGAGCCATTGGAAGTGTTCAGCACATACATACCGCCAATCACATCGGCCATGCCGAAAGTAAACTCACGTCCATACTGGGCCACGCGGCCCATATTGAGGTATACGCCATTGAGCGCTTCCTTGAAGCCCTGCTCATTGGCGAAAAAATCTTTGTCTTCGATCTGGGTCACCGGGGTTACTTCCACCCACTTCTTACAGGAAGTGACCAGTAAGAAAAGGAAAGACAGGTATAATAAATTCGTTTTTCTCATTGCCTGTTGTTTTAGAATGATGCCTGTAAGGTGAACTGAAAATTGCGGGCAAAGGGATACTCCAACCCACGCTCCTGCTGTACAGTGGAAATGACGAACACTTCATTCATATTAAAGCCGGCCCGCAGACGGGAGAATCCCCAGGAGCGTACCCTGGCGATCTTATCCAGGTCGTAAGTAATATTCAGCGAAGCAAAATTCAACTGGTCATTATCTTCCACGAAGCGGGTGCTGAGCTGCGTAGTGGTTGTATTGGCCACATCCTTAAAAAAGCTGATATCACCGGGTTTGCGCCACCTGCCCGTCAGTACGCGCCTGTCTACATTCTGGTACACGTTGGCATTCTCCACTTTGCTCACCAGGGTAGAGTTATACATTTGTCCGCCATACTGGAAACGGAAAGACGTATTCACCTGCCAGCCGCCATAGATCAGGTTGAAACCGAAATTGCCGGAAACCTTGGGCAATGCATCGCCCGCCGCAATCTGGTCATTGGCATTCCAGGTATAAGTAACCGAACCATCCTTTTTCAGGTATACTTCACGACCGGTGGCCGGGTCAATACCAAGGGAGGGCACCGCCCAGATGGCATTCATGGATTGCCCTTCCACGAAACGCACGCGCGGCACAGCGGCCGTTTTATTGTCGGCAGCATTATTACTGCTGGTAGCATCCTGCTGTTGATTCCAGGCTTTAAGTGAGTTGGATATTTCCTTGATGGTATTCTTGTTGTGCGAGGCCAGCACAAACAGTACCAACGAGGCTTTCTTCGCATTATTCGTCCATACCTTGTAATCCGCCCGCAGGTCGAAACCCTTATTCTCTGCTTTGCCCAGGTTGGCCTTGTACGTGTCAAAGCCGGCGGAAGGAGGCAGGGTGATATCCGTCACCAGGCCATCGGTATTACTGATATAATAATCGAAGCGCAGGTTCAGCCGGTTGAACAGGGCGATATCGGTACCAACATTCATATCCTGTTTGCGTTGCCATTGCAGGGCCGGATTGGCCAGCCCGATGAGTTGGGCCCCGTTGCCGAAGCCGGCATACGCATTTTGCAGGTAATACGAATAAGTGGATTTGCTGATGGAGGAGTTAAAGTTTTGCGAACCGGTATAACCATTGGTGGCGCGCAGGCGAAGCTGGTTGATCACTTTGGAGTTGGCGAGGAATGCTTCCTTATGCGCATTCCAGCCAATACCCGCCGACCAGAACTGTCCCCAGGGATTATCCTTTCCATACAGGGAAGACTGCGTGGCGCGATAAGATACATCAAACAGGTAGCGGTCATCATAAGAATAGTTACCAGAGACCAGCCCGCTCATGTCTTTAACAGTACTCTCACTACCGGTGGGCCGTGAGTTCAGCAGGTATTGCAGGCCGAGTGACGGAAAATCGAGGCGGTCATTGGGGAAACCTTCTACGGTGTTGAAAAGAAAGATACTGCTATTGCTGCTATAATCTCCTCCACCATTGATGGCTATATAATGGAGACCGATGTTCCTGGTATAGTTGAGCAACAACCTGCCTGCGTAAACATCTAAGCTACCATCTCCTTTTGTGTACCGGCCTTTGCGTGCTGCGCCGTCACCACTGAACTCAGAAGTAGTAAACATAGTATGATCGGCCGGCAGGAAGAGATGGCTTTCCTTCTCCTGTTTGGTCACGCTGAGATTGGCCAGCGCCCGCAGTCCCGGCAGAATACGCCAGTCAATGCTGAGGTTATTGGTAATATCGAGGTATTTGGAATAGTCCATCACCTTCAGGGTCGAATTATAAGCGGGATTGTATACTGCCTCGTTGACAATAGCACCACCAGCGCCAGCATTCACACGCGAAAGACTGGTGATCACCTTCAGGATGCGCCCGTTTTCATCCTGGTAAGGGAGATAAGGATTCATGGCCGCATATTGTGAAAAAGCGCCCCAGGGAGAGTTGTCGGAGCGGTTATTGGCAATCGTCAGTATATTATTGACAGAAACATTCCTGGTGCGGTAAGTAAGATCAATTGCGCCGGTAAGGGTGGTACGGCCGGAGCCTTTCATCACGCCGGTGACCTTGTTGTACATCAGGTCCACACCATACCGGAAACTCTGGTCGCCACCTTCAGCCCGGATCGAGTGTCGCTGGCCCCATCCGTTCTGCAGCGGTTTGGAAAGCCAGTCGGTATTCACCCCACTTTGCACCAGGCGCAGGTTCTCTTCATACCGTTGTTTCAGGATATATTGTGAGTTGCCTACTGTGGCATTGGAATAAATACCGGCCGCCAGTTCCACCTCCAGCTTTTCGGCCGCATTGGTAAGGTCATAAGAGCTGAGGTCGGGCGCCTGTAACGTAATATTGGTATTATAAGAGAAGCGGAGCTTGCCGGCCTGGGGTCGCATGGTTTCGATCACCACTACCCCATTGGCGGCGCGAGAACCATAAATGGCTTTGGAAGCCGCATCTTTCAGTACGTTGATACTCTTCACACGGTACATATCCAGGTCCAATACCTTTTGGATCGTAGTCTCAAATCCATCGAGGATAAAAAGAGGCGCATTGGGATTGGTAGCATACTCGCCGCGCAGATCAGGTAAGCCCGTTTGGCCACGCAACTGGATATTGGGAATGGCATTGGGGTCCGAGCCCAGGTTCATATTGTCAATCACCTGGAAGGCGGGGTCCAGGTTACGCAGGCTTTGCAATACATTCACACTGCCCACCTTCAACAGCTCTTCCTGGTTAAAAGTGGTAGTAGCCCCGGTAAAGCTGGAAGCTTTGCGGGTAAACATTCCAGTGACCACGATGTCTTTCATGGACTCATTGGTCATTTCCAGCGTAATGCGGTAATATCTTTGTGTGCCGATCACCACTTCACGGGGAGTATAGCCTACATACGTGATCACGAGTGTATTGCCCGAATTGGCCGTGATGGAAAACTGTCCTTTGTCATTGGTCTTCACGCCCTGCGTCTGCCCTTTCACCACGATGCTGGCGCCCGCAATAGGCTCCTGCGTTTTCTCGTCCAGCACCAGGCCCGTGATGGGATCCGGCTGTGGCTCCTCAATAGGTACCGGTGCTTCTATACGCACCGGCTTGTCTTTTACCACAATGATCTTACCTACGATATTGTAGGTGAGCGGCTGGTCTTTAAATAACAGGTCCAGCACTTCGGTGAGTGGCTTGTTCTTTACAGTAATGTCCACAGGCTTTGCGCTGCTGAGTAGTTTGGCTTCTATCCAGAACTGGTAGCCTGTTTGTTCTTTGATGACGGAAAAAATCTTTTCGAGCGGAGCGTTCTTCTCCGATAATGTGAGGTGTTGTGCAAATCCCTTGGCAGATACGTGAAGCGTTGCTGCCAGGAGAAGGAATGCTGTGATCTTCATGTATAACAGCGTTTTGGTTAACAGCCGGTTTCCCGCCGGGGAAATGGCATGGCATAAAATCATAACTTTGTTACGTTTTAGGTTGAGAAATGATTCGCCCTGAGCGAAAAGCAGTCATGCCGATAATCCGGTTTCATTACCGGGATCGGTACTCAGCCTGGACATTCAGCCGTTCCGGGTCGCATCCGGGACGGTTTTTATTTCCAGTACTGCAATGAACTTCCATTTAAGGTTATGTACAACTTTATGCAGGCAAGGAACACATCAATATTTAATTCAAAGGAAGGCTTCGGCTCACAATATGCGCAGCACCCCGTTTTCCAGGGAGAACTTCACGCCGCTCTGTGAAAGGACCGTGAGTATATCGGATAAGTTATTGTCCATTGAAACATTGGAGGTAAACGTCTTCTTCGGAATACCCCGCTCATATTTTACTTCTATGTCGTACCACCTGGCCAGTTGCTTCAGGATCGTTTCCAGGTCATCATTCCGGAAACTAAAAGACCGGCTCATCCAGGCGATGGCCTGCTGTGTACTGGCGCCCGGCACAAGTGCAATACTGCCACCTGCCGTAATACGGGTTTGCTGGCCAGGCTTCATATTCAATGATTGGTCGTTGGCCTTTACCATTACAGCGCCTTCCAGCAGGGTGGTCCTGGTATCGGCCTCATCGGTATAGGCTTTCACATTAAAATGCGTACCGGTCACTTCAATGCTCTTGCCCCCGGGCAACTGCACCATGAAAGGTTGTTGCTTATTGGCGGCCACTTCAAAATAGGCTTCCCCGCTCAGCTCCACCTGCCTCGTATTCCCGGCAAATTGCGTAGGAAACCGGATAGAGCTGGCTGCATTCATCCATACCCGGGTGCCATCCGGCAAGGTAAGCCGGAACTGCCTGCCCCGCGGTGTGGTCATCGTATTATAAACAATGGCGTCTGCTGCGGCCTTTGCAGGATTGTATTGCAGCTTGCCATCCTCCAGCAATACAGTAGCACCTTGCTGGCTCGCTATAATGCCATTACCCAGGCTATCCAGCACTACGGTAGATCCATCGGCCAAAGTGAGCACCGCTCCGTTGGTACCGGGCAATGCATCATGTGTAACAGGTGTTTGTGTAACTGTTTGTTCGGGTGTACGGTTCTGCCGGCTGAGGTACAAAATACCGCCTGTCAGCAAAGCCAATACACAAGCCGCCGCAGCATACCAGCCTATACGCTTCCACGGACGGGCGGGCTTTATCACCGGTATTTCAGCTTCAACTGTATTTTGCATGCGGTCTACTGCCACGATACGGTCTACAGCCTGCATCCAGTTGTCGGGCATCTCCACTTCACCGGTAGCAGGGTACTGTTCTATCAAGACTGCCAACGCTTCTTCGGTAAGCGGTCCTTCTTTTTCCAGCAATTGCATCAACTCCTTCCGTTCCAATTCGCTCAATGAACGGTTGGCATACAATTGCATCAGATATTCCAGTTGATGAATGCTCATAGAATCTACCCAATTATTATAAGACCCGCCCCCAAAGCAGCAGTACTAATGGAGCGTCAAATTTTTTTAAAAATAAAATAACATAGGCTCAACAACACCCCGAAAGTAAAAGTATACCCCTGCTCCTGCAGGAAGCTGCGCACCTCCCGCAAGGCCGCTGTGAGCGTATTTTTTACTGTTTGCGGAGAGAGTTGCAGCCTGTCGGCAATTTCCTGTATCGTAAGGGAATGACTCCTGCTGAGCGTGAATACCTCCCGGCGCTGCGGGGAAAGTCTTTCCACGCCCTGCTGAATGGTTTTGTTGAGTTCTTTCAATGACAAGGGCTGGGAAGACGGTGTGCTTGCCACTTCTGTTTGATCGTCAATCATTTCGAGGGGAAATCTTTCCCTGCGCGTGAGTTTATTGTGCAGTACGCGCAGGTATTCGCGGGCGGTGATCTTGGAAAGCCAGGCTTTCATATGCCTGATCTCCGGCAGCATATCCCTGTTGAGCCATACCCGTAAAAAAACCTGTTGCAGTATTTCATCTGCCTCTGCCTTTTCGGCTACATGCCTTTGCAGAAAAGGCAGCAACTGCGGGTAATAGAACCGGTAAAACCGGGCAAATGCCTGCTCGTCACCCTCCGCTATCTGCTCAATCAAACTATCCATTGTATTGGATCCGTCCTGGGGCAATAGCTTTAATCTTTTATAGTGGCGTAAAGTATATCAAAATCAGCAGATTTGTCTACAAAAAAGCATTACAGCCTATCTTATTTAATAAAAATGGCTGCCTCTTTTTTGAGACAGCCTCTGCCAGCCTATAAAAAATACTGTTTAAATTCCGGGCGCCATAAGATACTACCGGTTGACGGTTATTGCCCAACAGGACCGTTCTTCCAGTACTTCACATTCTTCCAGCGGGTTTCGGAACGGGAACCGGATATATTATACACACCGCATTTGAAATAATGGGTGGCATTGCCACGGTCTGCATAATTACCTTTCAGTACATTGTTCAGGTAAACATAGATCCTGCCGTTGTCAGCATCATGCTGCACATTCACGTGTATCCATTTATTATAAGCGCTCGTCATCAACGTTTCATTATCGTAACGTTTGATGGTGCCGCTGCTGGCTGAATGGATCTTAAGCATGATGGCTGTGGCATTGGTGGAGCCCCCGAATACCTGCATGATGTCCGTTCCGGCAGAACCTGAAACAATATATACATCACCTTCAAACTGGTGCCTTCCGGAAGTATAATTATTGTTCATACGCAATTCGGAACGGGGCCCGGTAGAGCAACCTTCATACTGACAGGCATCATTCGGGTAGATCCAAAAACGATGCTCCCCTCCTGAGTAACTGTAACGGCTGGATTGGGAAAGGTTCCAGGGCGTTTGTATGCCGTACGTATAAGATGTTTGCGTCCATCCGGCCGTTGGATTAGCGGCCGCAATACTGATGTCGTCAGTTTGAATCTCCAAAGCAGTCAGGTTGCTTTCGGCTGGTTGGTTGGCAGTTTTCCTGCAACCGCCCAATAAAAGTGCAGCAAATATAAAAGCGCCTATCACTCCTTTTTGAAGCAAAGCGCTTACATTGGGTTTTGATGATGAGATGTTCATTTGGCAAGTTTTAATGATTAATTGATGGATCCTGTAATGAGGGCAATAGCTGATAAAGCAAGACACCATAAAGCCTGGCGCCCGGTGGTGTCCTGCAGGAATAGCAGTATTTATAACGGATACATCAAAGTTTAAGAACTATACCAATCAAAAGGATCTGCATTTTGGCATTTTATTCGTTTAAATTACCCGGTTAGAAAATAAAAAAGCCGCCTCAGGTTATTTGAGACGGCCTCGTTATCATAGACGGCTTCTTGCTAACCATCATCAGGGAGTGCCATACAGCCTTACCTTGAACACTTTCATAAAGTTCCCTTCGGCAGCCATACCTGCCTGTATGCCAACAGCAACCTGGGTAGGGCCCGATAAGGTAAAATTGAGCTTAGTATCCGCATACTTGGCTATCGTCTTATAAACAAGGGCTGCAGCCGGCACATTATTAATATCGGGCAGCGCACTGCCGGGTGCTACCGTAACGTATTTAGTACCGCCGTCCGAACAATCGCCGGCAGTAGCAATGAATGTATATTTTCCGGCAGGTAATGTAAAGCTTTGGTAAATCTTGCCATTGGGTACCGGTGTCATGCCCCACCAGGCTTCAATAGAAAGTGCCACAGATGGCAGCCATCCGCCGGCATCCAGCCCGCCTATATCGCCGCCGCCATTCCGCACATCGGCCGTAGTAGTCCAGATGGCCGGAGTACGCCACCTGCCTGTACCGCCATCGGAGTTGGTAAAATTGATCCCGGCATTAGGGATATAAAGGTCCGTTATATCATACATCACCCCTACTGTTTGCGATGCGCTATAGAAGGTGTCAATAGCAGTAGGGACCGGCAAATACTGTGTGATGAGGCTGATGGAAGTGCCGCCTTTAAAATTGGGCAGCGTGGTGATCGCCTGGCTAACAGGTACGGATACCGAAGCAGTAGCATTACTGGTCGTAGTATAGCTGATTACCGTAGCCTTTGCTCCGGATGTAGTGTCAAAAACATCCCAGGTTACTTCCGCGTTTCCATTGGCCAGCAACTCAGCACGGGCCACAGGCCGGTTGCTCAATCCGCTTTCGTATTTAGGACCATAAGCGGTACCGGTAGCATTGACGATCAGGGAGCCATTACCGGTTGCATCAAAGGTTTGGATCTTAAAGCTGCTTACGCCCTCCGGCACAGTAATAATTTGTTTAAAACTGTCAACGCCTATCCCTTTGTTAATAGGATAAATGGCGGAATCTTTACCTTGATTCCAGGTTATTTTACAACTGGTAATTTTAGGGTCGGCCGGCAATAGCCCTGTCAGCTTCACCCGCAGCCTGCCGGAATAAATCTTTACGGAGTCCATCTTGCCGGTATAGATGGTTTCGCCATTGGCTGTATACTTTTTATAATCATCCCATTTGGAACAGGACACGATGGTTACAGCCAGCACAAACAGGATTAAAGCGATATTTATTTTTTTACGCACGTTCATAGTTGTCTTTTTAGGAGTTCGTGAACCTTCGGTTTCATCTGCTGTCATTTTTATCTGGTTCAATACTTAACGGGGATCGCCATATACTCTCAATTCATTGATGCTTTGTGCGGTGCCGCCGGCGAAGTTTTCCAGACAACGGATCCGGAGGTACCTTACTTTGGGCGCTGCTACATCCATCTCCCAGCTAAATCCGGCGATGGCGGTGGCCCGGTCATCGGCATCATCCGTGCCATAAGGAAGGCCCGAAGGTTTTGTTACGGTAAATGATCCGAGAAGCGTCCAGCTATTATCCAATGCACCACTGAGCGATGGATTGGCAGCGCCATAAATTTCGAAACGCTTCATGGTAGTAAGATAATAATAGCGGTCTCCTTGCGCAGAACCTTCCGGGTAAGGCCGTATCCAGACCCGGCTGATCCTGGCAAGCGCTCCTGTATTAAAGGTAATCATGTGCGGATCGGTGCTACCGGCTGGCTGGCTGGTGAAACTGGTCCAGGGCCAGCCATACCTGCCATCCCAGATATAGCGCACAGCCGTTTCGCCGTTGTTCCACTGAGGGGCGTCACCCGGCAGGGTAAACTCAGAGAAATTTGTCTTGGGTAATTCTGTTTCATATATCGGCTTGATCACTTTATATACCGTATCGGTTTTATTGCCCCAGCGGTCTTTTACAAAAAAGCCAAAGCGGTACTCAATGGTATCGAGGCCACGTACTTTTGACAGGATGCTATCCACATTGGTGAAAACACTTTTATCATTATCTGCTTCATACTCGTTGAATACATTCGGCTTTGTTACAATAATGGAGATATTGGCTTTGGAAGCATTTTGGGCAGTAAGGTTATAACCGCCAAATGCATTGATGACCTGCATATTGCGGAACACCTCCCAGATGGGCGCCACCAGGGGTTTGATCTTGATGGTCACGGGGGCCGACATAACCTCCGACCTGCTCACGGAATACAACTTCACTTCATGCTCCAGCGTATCTGCAAAACCTTCTACCACCAAAGTATTATTATAGTAGGAAGCTGTTACAGCATATTCCTTTCCGGTGGTAATCGTATACACCGCTTTCACGTAGGACAGGATCGAATCTTTGGGCACGGTATAGCTAATCGTTGCATTACCATTGCCGTTCACAACAGTTACACCAGTTACCTGGGCGGGTACAGTAGGATCGTTGTCCACAGGCTGGTGTGATTCCAGTTGTTTGCCGCACGAGCCAACCACCAGTGCGGTAATGATAAACAGGACAGATAATTTTAGTATAAGCTTCATATATGGCGTTTACATCATTATAAATAGTATTACCAGCCTGGGTTTTCTACCAGGAGGGGATTGCGGCGGATATCATAGTTGCCGATAGGCCAGAAATAATCTCTCGGAGCAATAAACTGCTGGTTATAAATAAAGCGCTCCTTGTAGTAAGTATTATCTGTTGAGCCCTGTATGCTCCAGCCGGTGATATCCTTATTCAGTTCATCAGCAGCTTCCTTCCAGCGTTTCAGGTCCCACAGGCGCTGCCCTTCAAACAGCAACTCAATCGTACGTTCGCGATGAATGATCGCCCGTAAGCCTTCTTTGCTGGCATACTTTGACGGGCTGTTGGAATAATTTGTCCAGGATTCAACGATGCCTTTCAGCCCTGCACGCTCTCTTACCTTATCCAGGTAGCTAATGGCCAGTGCAGAACCGCCATTTACCTCATTTTCTGTTTCAGCATACAGCAAATACAGATCGGCCAGGCGTATTTCGGGCCAGGGATATTGGCGCCATACCGGGGCCGATATGCCACGTGTGGTAGACTCCCAGCTCACCAGCTTTTTGACAAAATACCCGGTCTCACTCCAGTTCCTGAAATCTCCAAAACCAGCGCGTTGACTATTCTTCGCTTTCAGGTAAAAAGTGCCGATATCACTGCTGGTGGCATTGCCATCTTTCATATACCAAATGCCGCCATCGAAGCCCAGGTCTGCGTAAAAACGTGGTTCCCGGTCGAAATTGATACGGGCGGTGGTGAAGCCGGGTTCTATATTGTACCGGTCGGCAACAGTAGCTGTTCTCAACTGATCGTAATTGTTAAAGCTAAGGGTCTTATCTTCTTCGATGGGAACACCATTGGCCGTATAAAATAACTTGACGATCTTCATGGGTGGCGCCCAAACGCCTTGCAACTGGCCACCATGATTATTATTGGTGCCTCTTTCCGTGGGAGGCATACACAGGCTCTCATTCACAAAATAAGATTGAGCAAGGCCCCACACACATTCCGGTCCCCAGCGCTGCGTGATGGCATTACGAACATTCAGTTGTGTTTTAGTGGCATCACTCAGCCCCAATACATCGTTGGTGTACTTATATAAAGCAAAATTATTTGCCTCAGCCGATTCAATAGCTGCTTTCACGGCATCCCTGGCTTTCACCCATTTGTTGGGGTCGAAAGTGGGATTAAAAAGCGCCGCACCATCTTTGTTCGTGAAGCCTGCATAATCAGGATTGCCATTGAATAGCGGACTGGCAGCCATGACCAATAATTTTGCCTTAACGGCTAAAGCAATGGGTTGGGTAACCCGTCCCAGTTCGGTATTTTGATTGATAATACGCTCAGGCAACAGCACAGTGGCACTGTCGAGCCAATCGGAGATCGCATTTACACATTCATCTACAGGTGCCCTTTTTACATAAGAACTGGTGAGGTCGGCATCTACCGGTACATTTTCATTCATAAGGGGAATAGGACCATACATGCGCAGCATATAATAGTGATAATAGGCTTTGAGAAATAACCCCTCGCCTATCCAGCGTGACCGTTCGGTAGATGTAATGTCAGGCACCTTCGTTAAGTCACGCATATTTTCCAGTAGGATATTACAGTTGCGTATGGCATTCCAGATCTTCAGGTAGTTGAACGTACCGTTATTTCCTTTCAGGTTACCCTGCCATTCGTTAAAATAAGGATCGGCAACGGTTTGCTGCCCCTGTGCTATCCGGAAAGCCGGGTGCCAATGGGTCTGATCGTTTTGCGGGTACCAGATCTCATCGGCCCCTGTAAGGGCCGCGTTGTACCATCCGTCTCCGTTCTTGGGCAGGTACGAATAACAGGTGAACAGGTATTTTTCTGCTTCTACACGCAGTTTGAAAACATTATCAATGGTGGATACATTATCAGGCACTACATCGAGGTACTTCTTGCAGGAGCTCAGGCACCCTGTCATTACCAATAGCAGCATACAGAAGTGAAGACTGCTACATTTCCATTTTTTCCTTGAATTTTTCATTTGTATGAGCGATCGTTAAAAGTGATAGAATGATCAGAAATTCAATTGCACGCCCAGGCTGTAAACAGACTGAACAGGATAGTTGAGGCCATTGCCGCCCATTTCCACATCCCACAATTTGAAAGGACTGATGATAAAGAGATTCGTAGCCGACACATAAATACGGGAGCCTTTTAATCGCAGCGCTTTGATATCGGGAATGGTGTACCCCATATCTACACTTTTCAGCCGCAGGAAATCACCGCTGCGCATCCACCAGGTGGAGGTGGCATTATTAGGGTTAACCCTCCAGGTACTGAGGCGGGGCCAGAAAGCATATATATCCCGGTTATCTTCCGACCAGTGATTGTCGGCAATCACCTGCAGCAAATTGTTCTCATACCCGCCGTTCTGGTAGAAGGGCTGTATATTGGCAGGATTGATAAAGAAAGTGGACCGGGCCGCACCCTGGAAGTAAAAACTGAAATCGAAACGCTTATAGCCCATAGAGGCGCCAAATCCATAAATAATTTCCGGTTGCTGCGGATAGCCGATCGGTACCATATCATCATCATTCACTACGCCATCACCGTTTACGTCCTTGTATTTAATATCACCCGCCAGCAGACCATTATCGCCGTACTGTACGGGTGAGTTGGCTACTTCTTTCTGATCAATAAACAGGCGCTCTGCGATCAGCCCCCAAGCCTGGCTAATAGAATGGTCTACCCTGGACCGGTAAGCAATGCTGGCCGGGTATTTTATTTCATCTGTTACCTTGATCTTGCTCGTAGCATAAGTAAAAGTACCCCGCAGGTTGATCCAAACGTCTCTGGATAGTGAATGCTTGTAATCCAGCGCCAGGTCTATCCCTTGTGTTTCTGCTTTTCCGTAATTGGAGGCCGGGATAGCGGCAAAACCTGCGGCAGATTCAATAGATGATTTGGGCTGCAATATCTTCGACCGCCATTGCTTATATACATCTACCGTGATGCTCAAATCACGGAACATCTTCAGGTCCATACCCAGGTTCAACGAGCGGGATTCTTCCCAGGTAATATCATCATTGGCATACCGGGAAATGGAAACACCGTTCCGGTAATAAGTGCTCACACCATCATTGCGGCCAAATGAAGCACCGAAACCGCCATCATTGAGGTTTACGTTCGACAGGTAGAAGAAGCGATCGTTGATATTCCCAATCTGATCATTACCCACCAGCCCATAGGTAACCCTGAACTTCAGGTCGTCAATAATATCTTTCAGCGGCTCAAAGAATTTTTCATTGGAGATGCGGTAACCTATGCCAACGGAAGGGAAGAACCCAAAACGTTTGTTTTTGGCAAAACGCTCGGTGCCATTATAGCCAAAGTCGAATTCGGCGAGGTACCGGTTATCATACCCGTAGGTAAATCTTCCGGAAAAGGTTTGGTTACGCTGTGGCAGGGAAGCCGTAACACTACCGGCATTACCGGTTTCGTAATTAGATACAACAGCGATCAATGAGCCACCCACTGTGTGCTTATCAAAAGTATGATTATACATCAGCGAGCCTTCCAGCCAAAACCGGGAGTCTACCACTTTCGTGCCTTCAGAATAGCCGAGGTATTCTGTACCTACCGTACCAATGGAGGTAGGCCCACCGTCGTTCAGCGCCTGCAGGCTGTACCCCTTTGTAGTAGGATCTATGATAGCAGTATAGTAGAACGGGTTATAACTTCTGTCCACAGAATAATAAGAGTACCTTCTCAGGTAACCCATCGTCCGGAAACTCAAACCCGGCGTAATAAAATTCAGGTTTTGTTTAAACTCGATCTGCGGTTGAATATTGGATGTTTTATACACCGTATAGCCTTTTACCATTTCGGCATACGGGTTGACATAGAGGGTGCTGGTAAGTCCGCCGGCATTGACCATCTGGGCCGAACCAAACAGGGGATGTTCAATATACGGAAGCTTGGATTGCGGGTAAACGGCCGGGAACATAACCGGGTTGCTCCATAAAGCATTATTGAAGGTCCTGGTGCCACCCCCCACAGGGCCATTATAATCATCAAACTGGCCATACATCCTGATGATCATCTCGGTCGAATTGCTCAGGTTCAGATTGATATTGGTTCGGATGGAATAATTTTTCAGCTTGATATTACTGTTGAAATTGTTGATCGGGTCCACTTTCAGCACGCCATTATCCTGGTTATACGTACCTGCTACATAATACCGGGCGCGGCTGGTGCCACCGGTAATACTCATATTATAACTCTGGTTGATCGTGTACTTTTTGATCAACTGGGTTATCCAGTTGTTGTTGGGATACAGGTAAGGATCATCGCCGGCCCGGGTGTGCTCGATCTTGTTCTGTGAGTAAGGCTGTATGGCCAGTGGCGAACGGGTGAGGGCAGCTTCATTGGCCAGGGTCATATAAGTAATATTATCCGCCAGCTTGAAGTTTTTGGTATTGGTGGAAACCCTGTTTTCCGCCCTGAAATAAAACTTAGCCGGCCCGTCTTTGCCGGTACGGGTATTCACCAATACTACACCGTTGGCCCCCCGGGCGCCGTATACAGCAGCAGCGGCAGCGTCTTTCAAAACGGAGAAGTCTGCTATATCATCGGGCTGCAAACGGGCCAGATCAGTAGTAGAGGATTCAACGCCGTCTATCAGGATTAACGGGTCCTGCTTGCCCGTACCAAAGGTGGACAGGCCCCGGATGTAAAAGGCAGAGTTATCGGTACCTAACCCCGGCTCGCCACTTCGCTGAAAGGATATCATACCCGCTATCCGGCCGGCCAGCGTATTGGTGAGGTTCCCGGTAGGCCCTTTCAGTTCCTTCACATTTATTGTAGTGATGGAACTTACGGCGCTGGCTTTCTTTTGGGTGCCGCCAAAACCGACAACGATCACACCATCCAACTGGTTGTTGGCCGACTTCATCAGCACATTCACCGTACTGCGGCCGTTAATAGGCATTTCCTGCTGCTCGTAACCCACTATAGAGAATACAAGAGTGCCGCTGGCAGGAACCTGGATCGTGTAATTACCGTTTTGATCAGTACTTACAGCTCTTTTAGGATCTCCTTTTAACTGCACGGTAACGCTTTGCAGGACAGCCGAGTCAGAGCTTACTTTACCAGTTACAGTAATTTCGTTTTTCTGGGAAAATGCCGCAAAGGAGAAACAGAGAAGAAGTGCGGGGACAATGAGTCGCTTTACACCGTTTTTTAGTGTAGATTCTTTTTTCATATGCAATCAATTCTGATTTAAATGGAAACCTGGTCAACCTGGATGTTAGCCTTAATTAGTGTCAATCAGACAATCATTCCGTGTGCAAAATAGGCAGGCAGGGAGAAAAAGGAGGGACCTGAATTCGTACAAAAGGGACTCATTTTCGTAAAAACAAGGGGAAACAGGGATTTCTACCCTATTATTCTTCATTTAGATGGTAGGACTTCCCAAAAGGTTTCCTGTATCTTTTGATGTATTCCGATGGGTTCATGCCGAACAATTTGGCAAACTGCTCCCTGAAGTATTTTGGACTGGTAAAGCCAACTTCGGAAGCAGCTTCATTTACATTGACATTGGTATGGATAAGCAATTCGGCTGCCTTACGGAGCCTGATAAAACGGATGAAGGCTGTGACCGTCTGCCCGGAAATAGATTTTACTTTTTTATATAGGTTAGAGTGGCTGATATTTAATTCCGAAGCCAGGGTTTTAACGCTAAATTTTTCATCGTCCAGGTGCTTTTCAACTACAGTGATGCATTTCTCCAGGAATGCCTTGTATTCCTCGGATATCTTAAAGGGCGTTTCCCGGAGGGTGATCTCATTGTAAAAGTATTGTTGGAGATTAGTGCGGTTTTTTAAGAGATTGGCCACTTTGGCCATCAGCAGGTCTTTCTCAAAAGGTTTCACCATATAATCATCCGCACCGCCTTCCATGCCTTCCAGCTTCTTCTCCGGGGAAGACTCCGCCGTTAATAATATCATAGGAATATGACTGATAGACGGGTCACTTTTTACCTTTTTGCAGAAGTCAATACCATTTAAGCCTGGCATTTTAACATCACTAATAATAATATCAGGCAAATACTTATAGGCCAGCGCCACCCCCACTTCACCATTTGCTGCCTGGTAAACCGTGTATTTACCGGAAAAGGTCTGGTCAAGATAGGCCCGCATCTGTCCATCATCGTCCACCAATAAAACCGTATGTTTCTCACTTATCAAATCCTCCGGTTCGCCATTCCTGCCGGAAGGAGTACTGTCAATGACCAGTTCCTCCGCACTTAATTCCCGGGAAAGCAGGGGTACTGACGCCGTTTCTTCAAAAACAGTTTGTTCCTCAAAATGGGCCTTCCCCTTTTGCAGCTCCACCAGGAAGCGGGTCCCTTTTCCAAGCTCACTCTCATAGGATATGTTGCCTTGGTGACGCTCCACAAAATGCCTCACCAGGTAAAGACCAATGCCAAACCCAGGCCTGGAGGGTACGCCTGTTGCCTGCACCTGGTAAAACCTTTCAAATAACTTGTCCCCCACCTCTTTGGGTATACCATAACCACTGTCTGAGACCATCAATACTACATTATTGTCCGTTTCAGTTACAGAAATGATCACTTTTCCGCCTCCCGGCGTGTATTTGAGAGCATTCGAAACCAGGTTATAGACAATGATCTCCATTTTCTCCCGGTCAGCATAAATTTCCAGGTCCTCCTTTTCACATTCAAAATGGTAGGCTATTTTAAGTGCCTTTGCCTGCTGAACAAAGGCCAGGTAAACTTCCGAGCATAAACGGCCAAGATTCAATTTTGTAATCTTCAGTTGGTCTGCACTGGTATCGGTCTTTCGAAAAAGCAGCAGTTGGTCCACCAGGCTAAGCAAGCGGCGGGAATTGCGGTAAACGATGTTGAGCTCATCGTAGTCTGCCTTATTTTCCCCGGCTGCCTGCCTGCTCAACATATCCTTTAATGGATTAATAATTAAGGTTAATGGCGTTCGAAATTCATGGGAGATATTCGTGAAGAAAGTCAGCCTTTTTTCATTCACCTCTTTTTCCTGGTCATTGATCAGCTTCTCTGTTTCCCTTTCTGCTCTTTCCTTGGCTGCATTCAATTTGGCAAGTCTTACTTCGAATGCCAGTTTGGTCTGGTTAGCCCTGTACCGCTGGTAAAGCACAATGGCGCCCGCAAGTACCAGCAGGTAAAAGGCATAAGCCCACCAGCTTCTGTACCAGGGTGGTAATACCACAATATGCAAAAGGACTTCCCTGGGATTCCATACCGCTTCAGCATTGGTGGCCCTGATATGTAATATATAATCACCTTCACTAAGCCTGGTATAATTGGCTGTTCTGATAGTACCCTTATTGTTCCAGTCCTTGTCCCAGCCCTCCAGGTACCAGGCATATAAAATCTTACTTGGAGCCGAAAATTCCAGTGCAGCAAAATCCACAGAAACGACCGCTTCGGAAAAAGGAATGGTCAGCGACTCAATTTTATCCGCTTTAACAGCCGTAATGTACTTACTCCCTTCCCCCACCGGCGTATTGTTGATACGTAACCCGGTAATTAAAACCGGCGGATTATAATTGCGTGTTTTCAAACCGGCGGGATTGAAAACATTGAACCCCTTGATGCCACCAAAAACCAGCTCGCCGGAGCGGAGCCGTAGGGCGGCATTATAGGCAAACTGGTTGCTTTGCAAGCCATCCTCCTGGTAATAATTCTTAAACGTCTTTTTTTCCGGGTCAAACCTGGAAAGACCATGAAAAGTGCTGAGCCATAACTGGCCCTGATCATCTTCCAGTATATTTAAAACGGAATTATTGCATAAACCATCCTCCTCGGTAAACCTTTTCGCTATAGTGGCTCTTGACGGGTCAAACAGCACGATGCCAATACCTTCCGTGCCGATCCATAACCGGCCTTTTTTATCTTCCAGTATAGCCCTTACCGGTTTGCCCGTTTCGTAGAAATAGAATGTTTTCTTTTGTCTGACAACTATAGAAAGGCCATAGGAAGTGCCGGCCCATAAAGTACCGGTATGGTCTTCAAACAGGGAAAATATATCGATGCGTCCCTGGCAAAAAGGTTCAAAGCGATTGCTTTGCCGGTTTAACTGGAACAACAGCCCCCGCCCATAAGTAGCTGCCCATAAATTACCTTCCCTGTCTTCATACAGCAACCATACATTTTTGTGCTCTTCTCCGTTTTGGTCGTTGATACATTTATAATGTTCAAATCGCTTCGTTAACCTGTTGAACTTATAAATCCCACTTCCGAAAGAGGCAATCCACAGATCACCCGCCTTGTCCTTCACAAAAGCCGAAACCGCATAATTAATGGAGGAATCATTATTACCGGGTATATGCCGGTAATTCCTGAAACTATTTTGCCGCCGGTTCCAAACGCTGATGCCGCCATTATCAGAACCGATCCATAGGTTTTGTTCCTCATCTTCATAAAAAGAAGAAACAAAATTATCAATCAGGCTATTGGGGTTTAACAGGTCACGCGCGATGGTTGCAAAACCGTTGCTTTGAGGATCTATGATGTCAACGCCACCTTTCGTGATCCCTATCCATTTGCGGGATTCGTTATCCTCCAAAATGAAGGACACATCATATCCGGCTAATTCATTTTTCTTTTCCCCTGATAAAATATAATCCACCTTTCCTGTTGCAGGATGAAACACATTGACACCAACTTCTGTCCCTATCCAGAGCGTTCGTTGCCGGTCGAATCGCAGGCAGTTGATAACACGGGAGGTAAGCGGTGCAGCAACCTTGTGGAATGAACGGCCGGGGATATTATATTTAAACAGCCCCGTACGTGTACCTATCCAAATATTCTCCTGATCGTCAACTTCCAGACAATGAACATTGGTAAGGTCGCTATTGACTACCTGGACCGTATTGATTTTCGGGTTGTAAAGACATAAACCCAGCTCCCGCACAAATACCCAAACCCGTTGCTGCGGGTCGATAACAATACTTGCCACCTCATAATCGCCATTATCTTTTGCATTCCTGGGGCTAGGCATTTGAATGGCAACCTTACTGCCATTGTGCATTACCAGCAGCCCACCACCATTGGTGCCCAGGAAAACGTTGCCGGCAGCATCCGCTTTAATATCATTTACATAGAAATAAATGGGGCGCTTTTGTTGGCTGCCAGACGGAACAAACATTCCCGGCGAGATCTTTCCGGTCAGGTTATTATAAAGGCTGGCCCCCTGGCTGGTACCAATCCAGACATTATTATGATGGTCCCCGCCAATAGCGGTGATGTAATTATGCGGTAAAGAATTAGTGTCCGATAATTGTTTCCGGAATACCTTAAAATCATACCCATCATACCGGTTCAGTCCATCATAAGTGCCAAACCAGATAAAACCATTACGGTCCTGGTAAATACATCTTACCGAATTATTGGAAAGCCCCTGGTCAATGCCCAGGTGCCGGATGGGAAAAGGATGACCAGCGGCTTGCTTGAATAGAAGGCAGAAGAGCAAAACCCCAAAGGTCAAATATTTCGTCATAACAGCAGTCTCGTTTTGGCAAACCTGTAAATGGCATCACTTTAAGCAACTAAAATAGATATTTTTTGCATGTAAATGCCTGAGATATCCTGGCCCGCTACTCCACCTTCAGCTTCAGAATAACCGGCTTCACTAACTTTTCAGGATTAGTAAGACTGCCATCCGGCTGCAGGCTCCGTAGCTGGGCGTTGGCAATATAATGGAGTTGTCCGTTTACAAGGGCTCCTGTTGTCGGAATAATAAAGTCCTTACGAAAAGATTGCAGCGTTTCCGTCCTGGTGATGATATTCTTTTTGATATCATAATAAAACCTGACTACCCTATCGTCCTGGTTGCCGGAATCCTGTATACCGATCAATGATCCTTTGTAATAATAAAGACCATCTATACCGTTCAGATAAGTCCTTCCCTGGTGGCTGATCAGTGAACGTTTCCCGGTTACCAGGTCAATCATGTGTAAGCCAGTAAAATCAGCCACAAAAAGGACCTTATTTTCTTCATCAGCAGCAATGCCGTTCGGATAAATAAAGCCTGCAGCATATTCCGTCAAGGTATCGCTTCCCGGCAGGATCCGCCATACTTTCCCTCCCTTACTGTCTGTAAAATAAATATCGCCCCCGCCGGTTAAAACGAGGTCATTGAATAAATGCGGTCCCTTTTTATTATCCATCACAAATTGTTGGATCAGTTTTCCGGAAGGTATTTCAAACCTGAACAGGCCGGAATAACCGTTCAGGGTGTCTTGTTCTGAGGCACTGCATAACCATAAACTCTTAAAGTCGGGACTCACTTTCATGCCAAGCGCCATCCAGAAGCCGGACGCTGCACCAGTCACAAAATCGGAGCAGTCCCCATTACCCGAACACCTGATCACTTTATGCCTGGCCAGGCTGCCAATAAAAAATGTTTGGCGCAGGCTATCATAGGCAATCCCCTCCGGTATTAACAGGGAATCATTGATCTCAAATGAGACTGTACTCTTGTTGACGGCTATACGGTTTTTCAGGAAGGCTGCTGCATATTCAGCAAAACGCTTATCACCATACAGCCGCGAAAATCCCTTGTTCTCTTCCACCTTGTAAGGCAGGCCCCGCCCAGCCAGCAAACCAAGCAGGTCCAGGCTTTTGGCGAGTTGATCAGTCTGACAATAGCACTCTGCGAGCTTGTATTGAATACCCGGATGGTCGGTGTACTTTACCAGTGGTATTCCAAACTGAACACAGGGTTCATATTTCTTTTCATTATACGCTGTAATGAACTGCTGATAATCATTGATGATATCCTGTGCGGGCGATTCCCCGATAAGTACCACGGAAAGGACCAATAACAGGAAGCATTGCCGGAGCAGCAAGGATGGAATAGGCTTCATATTATGAACATAACTATTTATAGCGGGAATGGCGTATAAATTATGTTCAGCGGAGCGTAGGCTGTATATATGCTTTGCAGTGGCGATACAAACAACCTGTCTTAATGAATATCAAAAGAATAGCCAAGTTGATCACTACTTTCAATACACAATACCACTACCCGCTGCAGGCCCGATTTGAGCGTTGTTTCTTTGAGTACTGCTTTGGCAGCAGCATCATATAAAACATAGATGGTTCCTCCTGGCTTTCTTAGGGTTACTTTGCCGGGTGAAGAGATAAGGGCTGAATCGGTGCTGTTCAACAACAGCGGAATATATTCTTTGAAAGGCCCGGGATGTTGAATCGCTACTTCGATTGCTTTGTCCCGGAAAACAATTGATTTTTTGCCGGTTGCGCCTAATTTATAGGATACAGCCAACATCCCGGTTTTAAGATCATGGCCACCAGGTGTGGGATGGATGGCTTTATTATTGATTAAAAACAAAGCATCCAGCGTATCCGCCTCATACAGCCTGCCTCCTTCCGGTTTGGTGCCCCATGCTGCATCATCTGTATCAGTTTGCGATTGTAAAAAGGAACCGGCCTCCGGATGCCACAAGAGGCCTATGCCATAACGCTGTTGTGGCTTTAGCAAGGGCCCGGAATTAAAACTTGCATAATAGCCGGGCTGCCGTACATAAGTAAATACAGTTGGATGACGACTGTCCATCTTCTGGTGAATGAACCGGTTGCTTTTTATATAGGGCAGATTCCTTACAGCAGCTTCTTTTTGTTGTGGTGAAGGATACCACTGGTAATGTGCACGGTGCAGAAAAGCATAGGGCGAAAAAGCGCTGAATGCTCCTGTAGAAAGCGGCTGCACATGAGGCCAGTTTTGTTCAAGGCTTTTCCTGGCTTCTGCAAAGGCCTTTCCCTTTTCCGCGCTGCTCATGTTGAAAGCCCCTATGCCCGCTACTGCTTCGCCAAGAGGACTGGCTGTGAAATAGCTCCCTGTAGTAGTTGCTTTCTGGCGCATTTCGATCGCTCTGTTAATGGTATAGTTGATTGACCCTGGCTCAGGCACTGCATTATAGCTTATCCAGCTATAATATCTTTTCTCTTCTTCAGTAAATGCATTGGCAAGCGGGGTGCCACGGCTGTAGTGATACGCCATCCATAGGTTGCTATGATGTGTATTGAAGTTATAACCAAAATCGGTACCGCCTGCTTCATAAAAAAATCCTGCAGGGCTTTGAAAATCGGCTGCCGACTGCTTTATACGTGCCGCCAGCCGGCTGCTGATTTCAGCATCAGGATAAAGCGATAAATAAGCCAGTGCGCCTGCCCATACATTGGTGTACTGGTTTGAATAATTTTTTCCATGCTTGTAAAGATCTTCCATGGTAAGTACTGCCATAATTGCTTTTCTGTCTGCATCAATGGCGTTTTGTAAAATAACGGGATCAATAGGCGGACCGGCTTTGAGCAGCCGGAGAGCCTCCCCCATGAATTTGGTACTGAAAGCAGTCGCGGGCAGGTTCCATTGCTGCGGACCATACTCACTAAAACGGCCATCAGTATGTTGGATACGGCACCAGAACGATAAAGCTGCTTCAAGTCTTGGCCGGAGGGCAGAAGATCCATAATATATATTCCATGGACGATTGGTACAATAGAAATAAGCGAGCGAAAGGATGTTTTCCATGATACGGGCATTATAAGGCTTGTTGCCATCAGGGGATCGCCATACGGCAATATTGATAAACCCTTTGTCGGGTCCTGTTTCTATTACGCCATTGGCAAACGTATGGAAATGCTTTAGGTAATAGGGCATATCCAGCTCATCATCTGTAAAATCGGAAGGCTTGAATTTCGACAGATCAATAGCCGGCACATCGGGCCATTGCGACTGAACAACTTGAATAAACACAGTGAGCGATACAATGATGGCAATGGCAGCGCGACAAGCAATTCGTAGCATAGGCATATATCGTTTTCACCTACAAGTTATTATTTCTGCTGCTTTTATAGTGCCAAATGCATTATTGGGTAAAATAGCTTATTGAAATGCTTGCCCTGCTTTTAGAAATCATTTTATATTGAATAAAAATTACTATATGCGCACCAATAAATTCCCCTCTTATCTGCGGGCAACGCCCCTACTCTGTTGCATGCTCGCAGCATGTATTCATTACGCAGCCGCACAGCAGACGAAGATCAAGGTGCTGGTTATAACCGGAGGACATGGATTTCAACGCCAACCATTTTATGACGTTTTTAACGCCATTCCTTCCATTACCTACGATACCCTGGTGCAGCCGCAGGCCAATGCGCTCATCGCTTCACCCGGAGTGAACAGGTATGATGTGCTCGTATTTTACGACATGGGCGATTCCATCCCGCCCGCGCAGCAGGAGGCCTACATCCGCCTGCTAAAAAAAGGAGCCTCCATGATCTTCCTCCATCATGCGTTGGTGTCGTACCAAAACTGGCCTGAATTCGTCAGGATCGTAGGCGGACAATACCACACCCACCCTGTGGTGGTAAATGGCGATACCTTGAAGGCCAACTACGAACATGATGTGAACATCCCCGTGAAAGTGGAAGACAGATCGCATCCCGTGACCAGAGGCATCAGTAATTTTGAAATATTTGATGAGGTATATGGTGACGTTGAAATATTACCACAGGTCAAACCTTTGCTCAGTACTACACACCCTAAAAGCATGCGCTATCTCGCATGGGTCAATCATTATGGGAATTCAGATGTCCTATACATACAATTAGGCCATGGCCCTTCCGGTTATTCCAATCCGAATTTCCGGAAACTGTTACAGCAAGCCATTGAATGGTCTGCCAAACAATCAAAAAAATAGCCACCGAAACTATTTAACAATCAGCCCATTACATCACCACAAAGCTTTTCTCACCAGGTGCATTAAAATAAATACCCAAAAAGTTGCGCATTTCCTGTAACATTAATCTGGTCTATACGATTAGATAGTAAGACACGGAAATATATAATGCCTTTGGGAATTCCTACAACGAACAGACAGGAAGAATTAATAGCTATGTGTAAGCGCGGCAATCCCGCAGCTTATACTGAGTTATACAATGAGCACGCCGGGGCAGTATATAATACCATTATAAGGCTGGTTAAACATACGGCAGAAGCAGAAGATATCCTGCAAGAGAGTTTTGTGGCTGCTTTCCAGGGTATAGCAGCCTTCACGCCGGCAGGCGGGTTCAGGGCCTGGGTGAAAAGAATTGCCATTAACAAATCCATTGACTGGATCCGGAAACAGAAAATAAGTTTTGTAGAACTGGAGTCCCATTTGCTTCCTGTGACAGAAGAAGAGATGATAGACGAGGCAGCCTTTCAATTTACCATGGATGCTATCGCAGCAGCCATTGAATTGTTGCCAGACAATTACCGCACCATTTTTACCCTCTATGCGGTAGAAAACATACCGCAGGCAGAAATTGCTCAAATGCTTGGGCTGGAAAATACGACTGTGAGGACCCAATACCACAGGGCCAAACAAAAACTATTATTTACCCTCAGCAAAGGAGGTTGTCATGAGTAATGAGTTAGAAAATTATATCCGCAATAACCTGGATGAGCTGGACAGGAAAAAGCCCGACGACGCGGTACTGGGCCGCATCCTCTCAGCAATGAAGCCAAAAGGAAACGATAAGTCAGGTGGTATCGTGATCCCTTTCCGGATATTGAAATGGGCCGTGGCCTGCCTGTTGGCCGCAGCTTGCGGCATTGCCTGGTGGTATTTCAACCAGCAACAGCCGGCGACCAGCGTCACTCCCGAAGTTACCCAAACCAATATACCGGAAAAACGGCCGTTGCAAGAACCGGCAATAGATTCGGCAGCACGCACCACCGTTGATGTAAAGGATCAATCTGTCACTATGCCTCAAAAAATCTTGGTACATAAAGTGAAAGCAAAACAGCAGGTATTATGGGCAGGGTTATACAATATGCAATCGGCAGCAAGCAGGATCAACGCCGTTGCATTGATGTCCAGGCTGAAAAACAATGGCTACGACGTCATCAATGCCTTGGTGCAGGTCCTGAATAATGATCCCAATACCAATGTGCGGCTGGCTGCACTGGATGGACTGACCCGCTTTTATAAGGAGGCTTATGTGAGAAAAAAGCTGGTGGCTTCGTTAAAAAAACAACAGGACCCGCTGGTGCAGATCAACCTGATCGATTTGCTCACCTGGATGCAGGAATCAAGTATCCTGTCGGATCTGGAGAGAATGGTCAACGATGAAAACACAAATAAAGCTGTTAAGGATGTTGCCTGGTCCGGCATACTGCAACTTCGTCCTGGAATAATTAATTAATGTACATCTTATATGAGAAAGTATTTATTAATGGTTGTTTTGAGTTTTACCGCATGGATAGCCGCTCTGGGACAGGAATACAAAGTCAGGAAATCAAGTGGCAAAATGATCGTGAACCTGCCCGCGGTGACAATAGAAGGGTATAACGGTAACGAGATCATATTTAGTTCCCAACATAAAGAAACGGAAACCGATCCGAAGGCAGAAGGCCTTCAGACCATCAACAATGCCGGCTACCGGGATAACTCAGGACTGGGTATCAGCGTGGTCGAAAAAGGAAATACGATAGAAGTAAACGAGGTTATTCAGAACCTGGACATTAAAATACTGGTGCCCAAAGGCCTGATCGTTTCTTTTGAATGGAATAAAGTGACCGCCGGTGCAAAGATAGTTTGCAGGAACATGGAAAATGAAATTGAGATCGAAACGTATGATGACAGTGTTATACTGGAAAATGTAACAGGTCCGTTAACGGTGCGCACGATATACGGCTCGGTCGATGCTGTATTCAAAGCACCTGTTAAAGGTCCGGTCTTCATCGCATCCATACATGCCGCCATTGACGTAGCCATACCCGTTGATACGAAGGCGGATATTAAACTCACAAGCACCCACAGTCCCATCCTGGTGGCGCCGGACCTGAAGATAGAAATGGAAAAAAGCGAAGAGCAGCCAATAGGCAGTCGTAGTACTTCGATCAATGGAAAACTGAATGGTGGCGGGCCTGATTGCTGGCTTACTTCCAAATTTGGTAAGATTTACCTGCGCAAGACCAAATAAGTCAAATACTTCCTTTTAACGAAACGAAATAAATCATAATGATGAAACATATTATGGTAATGGGAATGCTATTGATAGCCGTCAGCATAAAGGCCCAGATATGTGTCTGCGAAAAAGAGTTCCTGCACATAAAGAACATTGTTGAGCACAATTTTGCCGGGTTTCCCGACAGGATAAAAGCCCTTTCAAAAGCAGTTTATCAAAAGAAGACCGATGAATTACTGCAACTTACCCGCGACAAATTTGCCAGCGACAATTGCCCGCTCATCATAAGCCGGTATCTTGATATTTTTAAAAGTAATCACCTTGGCTTCTCGCTGGACCTTGACTATTCCAAAACCGATACAGATTTCGTTAACCACCGTCCTATTTTCAACATAACTGAAGAGAAGATAGCAGAATTAAAGAAGTCCCGATCTTGGGAAGGCATCTATTATTTCATACATGATTCATCCACCAAAATTGCTGTAATAAAAGACCCCTCCCCACTTCATGACTATGTTGGGGTAACACTGGAATCCACCAGACCAACCTGGAAAAAAGGCATGATCAAGTGGGAAGGCAAATTGGTAAATGACAGTTTACTCAGGGGCTTATTGTATATGCGCAACCACAGGCCTAAGATGGAAGGTTTTAACCTGTGGGAGGACAATAACAGGATCGGCGGAGACT